>JBCDCF010000164.1:0-7448 GCA_039182345.1 Pseudomonadota bacterium | reverse complement strand
GTTGACAGTCCCTTTAGGCGGTGCGGCGCTGTGCGTGCGGCTCGAATACCGGCCAAGGGGTGCAAGGACAAAAGGAAAGACGAAGACAGGCACCTGCGTCATGGCAAAGAAGAACCACACCATGGGGTCCACAGCCTCAACCCCGAGGGCGGCCACCACAAGGCCGGCATTTCGGTTGCCCGCACAATACCCGATGGCCACAGCGTCCACCCCCACAAAGGGCCGGAACAGGACGTAGGACAGAACAATCATCGCGAAACAGACGCCAACGGCAATGCCAAGCGCCGACAGCGTGAAGACAGGGTCCGACACAAGCCTTGCGCCCACACCGTCCATAGCGCCGATGGCAAACATCACAGCGATGCAAACGCCAACGGTGTCGAACAAGGGTTTGGCCCGTTCGATCCTCTCACTCTTCAAGACTTTGCGCAGGATGAAGGCGACGACGAAGGCCGTGCCGATCATGGTGGCAAGGCGTAGCGACAGGTCGACGGCGCTGATGGGGAGGGCGTCGGCCACGAAAAGCGCCGCAAGCCAGGGCGCGGTCAGCGGCATCAAGGTGGTGGACAGCAGCATCACCGCCAGCACCAGCGCCCCGTCGAGCCCCATCAGCATGGCAAAGGCGGGGGCCGAGACAATGGGCGGCGGCGCCACAAACAGGAAGACAATGGCAAGGGCGGAAGCCGACCATGTGTCCACCCCAAGGGCGATGGCCCCCCACATGACGGCGAGCGGAAACAGCACCGTCACCCATACCGTTGCCGCAATGGCCGGCCAGGGCCGTCTGATCCGCGAGATGAAGGCGGCAAAGTCCACCCGCATCAGGGAGACGATCAGCATCGTCACCACGAAGTCGCCGATATAGGGGCGCAGCGCGGCCGCAAGCTCGGGCACGGCAAGGCCCACGAGCGCAGCGGCCGCAATGATGCGCGTGCCATAGCGGCTGACGGTTCGGAATAGGTGCATCACGCCAGGGCTCATTCCACGGCGCGCAGGCTTCTGCAACCACTGAGACTGCGGGGCAGCGTCCCGTTTCGGCGCAGCTGCACGGCGTGCCGCCCCTTGCTCTTGCCGGCGCCCACAATAAACCAAAGGCATGACGATGAGGATGTGGCGCGCGCCCGAGCCCGGCCGCGCCAGAGGGAGAGAACACGGATGGTGGTGAGCACCGAACGCGCCGGCACGACGGGCCTTGTGATTGTGGACAATCCGCCGGTCAACGCCCTGTCTGCCGGCGTGCGGCAGGGCCTTCTGGACGCCGTTGCCAGCTTCGATGACGACCCCGACGTGGACGTGGTGGCGCTTTTGGCAAACGGCCGCACCTTCATTGCCGGCGCCGACATTCGCGAGTTCGACAAGCCCCCCGCCGACCCCCTCCTGCCGGCCTTGCTGGAGCGGATCGAAGGGTGCCGGACGCCGATCATCGCCGTCATTCATGGCACCACCTTGGGCGGCGGGCTTGAGACGGCGCTCGCCTGTCATGCCCGCATCGCGCTCCCTCACACCAAGGTGGGTCTGCCTGAGATCAATCTGGGGCTCTTTCCAGGGGCTGGAGGGACCCAGCGCACGCCGCGCCTCGTCGGCATCAAGGCGACGCTGGATCTTGTTTTGTCAGGCAAGCCTGTGGGGGCTGAGGAGGCGCTGTCCCTCGGTCTCATCGACGCCATTGAGGCGGGGGAGCCGCGCCAAGTGGCCCTTGCCGCCGCCGACAGGGTGCGCAGCGGCGCTCTTGCCACCCGCCGCACCGGCGCCCTTGACCCCGCAACGCCGGACCGTGCCGCCACCGACGCTGCTGCCGCACGCTATGGGAACAAGCCCGGCAGCTTTGCCGCCCGCCAGGCGATCGCCGCCGTCACCGCCGCCTCAGGCCCGTTCAAGGACGGGATGGCCGAGGAAAGGCGGTTGTTTGAGACCTGCAGGGCCTCCCCTGAGCGTGCCGCCCTCGTCCACGTTTTCTTTGCCGAGCGGGCAGCACCCAAAGTTCCTGCGCTGGAGGAGACCTCCCCCCGTCCTGTGGAGACCATCGGCGTGATCGGCGGTGGCACCATGGGCTCAGGGATTGCGGTGGCCGCCCTTCTTGCCGGCTACAGGGTTCAGATGGTGGAACGGGACGAGGCAGGGGCCGCGCGCGGGGCCGCCACGGTGGAACAAGCGCTGGACGGTGCGCAAAAGCGTGGGCGTTTGTCGCCGGACAAGAGGGCGGCCCTGTCGTTTGCCGCTGGGGCCCACATGGGGACGCTGGCGACGGCCGATCTCATCATCGAAGCCGCGTTCGAGGACATGGCGGTCAAGAAGGACCTTTTCCGCAGCCTCGATGAGGTGGCGAAGGCCGGGGCGGTTCTTGCCACCAACACCTCCTACCTCGACGTGAACGAGATTGCCGCCGCCACCAACCGCCCCGGTGACGTTGTGGGGCTGCACTTTTTCTCCCCCGCCTACATCATGAAGCTCCTTGAGGTGGTGGTGGCAGACAAGACCGCGCCCGACGTGGTGGCGACCGCCTTTGCCGTTGCCAAGCGCCTGGGCAAGATCGGCGTGTGGGCGGGGGTGGCTGACGGCTTTATCGGCAACCGCATCTTCACCGCCTACCGCCGCACAGCCGACATCATGATGGAAGACGGCGCCTCGCCCTATGACATTGACAGGGCGCTCGTGGCCTGGGGCCTTCCCATGGGCCCTTACGCCACAGGCGATCTTGCCGGCCAGGACATTGGCTGGGCCGCCCGCAAGCGCCGCGCCCCCACCCGAGACCCGAACGAGCGCCACGTGAGGATTGCCGATCTCATCTGCGAAAACGGCTGGTTCGGCCGCAAGACCGGTCGCGGCTTCTACCGCTACGAGGAGGGCGCCAAGACAGGTGCGCCCGATGAGGAGGTGCTTGCCCTCATCGAAGCCGAGCGGGCCCGCAAAGGGGTCACGCCGCGCACGTTCAGCGATGAGGAGATCGTCCGCCGCGTCATTGCCACCATGGTCAACGAAGGGGCGCGGGCGTGCGAAGAGGGCATTGCCCGCCAACCGAGCGACGTCGACGTCGTTTTGGTGAACGGCTACGGCTTCCCCCGCTTCAGGGGAGGCCCCATGAAGGCGGCAGACCTCATGGGACTCGACACGCTCCTCAGCGACCTGAAGCGCTTTGCCGAAGACGATGCCACCGCCTTCACCCCCTCAAAACTCATCGAGGAGGCGGTCGCGAACGGTCGCTCCCTCGTCTGACGCCAGGGTGTGGCGGGCGCTAAGCCGCGGGCGCTGAGGGACGGTGCTGGGGAAGGTGGGTGGCAAGCCCCCACCAGGATGTGGCCTTGGTGATGGTTGCAGCGGCGCGGGCGGCCTCTTCATCGGTCCTGAAAAGGCCGAAAACCGTTGCGCCTGAGCCTGACATGCGCGCCAGCAAGCACCCGTCCGTGCCCGCCACAGCCTCCACCACGGCACGGATGTCAGGCACCAGCGCTTCGGCCGCTGAGGCCATGTCGTTGCGCTGGGCGCTGAGCCAGCGGGCAAGGTCGTCGACGCTGCCAAAGCTGGGCGGTGCGTCCAAAGGGGCGTTGTGGCGTGAGGGGAGGCCGTCGAACACCGCGCCAGTGGGGACGCCGAGGCGCGGATTGATGAGGACGATGGGGGTGCGCGGCATTGCAACCGGTTCAATCACCTCGCCGATCCCGCTCATGCGGCAGGCTTGCCCCAGCAGGCACACAGGCACGTCCGCACCAAGGTGAAGGGCCGTGTCCAGGTGGGTGTGGGGGTCCACGCCGTCCCTGCGCGCAGCAGCCCGCAAGACGGCCGCAGCATCGGCCGATCCACCGCCGATCCCCGCCGCCACGGGCAACGCTTTTTCAAGACGCACATGGCTGACACCGCCCACAGCGTCTGCCGCCTTCACCACAACGTTGCCGCTGTCGGTGGGAAGGCCTGCGCCAAAGGGGCCCGTGATGGTCAGCCGCTCGTCGGCCGGGGCACCGAAGGATACGGTGACCTTGTCGGCCGCAGGGGGCTCGGCAAAGGCCACCAGGCTGTCCAGCAGGTGGTAGCCGTCGTCCCTCCGGCCGACGATGTGGAGCGCCAGATTGATCTTCGCCCGCGCCGCTTCCTGAAGGGGGGCAAGCGGCGCGTCGGCGGCACGCTGAAGCACGTCAGCCGACCCGTGAGTGTTGAGCGCTCTATTGGGCGGCGTCGGTCTCAGTCCCCGTGTCGGACGCTGCGGCCCTGATGCGCGGCGGCACACCGCTCTCAGGCAGGCCGTTTTCCAGCTTGTGCAGGATGATTTCCAGTGCGTCCGGCTCAGGCTCGCTGTCGCGGGCGTGGGACCACTGGAACATCGCCTCAAGCTTGCGACCCACCATCCAGTAGGCATCGCCCAGATGGTCGTTGATGACGGGGTCGGCAGGGCGCAGGTGCACCGCCTTTTCCAACTCCCTCACAGCATCGTTGTAGCGGCCGAGCCTGTAATAGGCCCAGCCGAGGCTGTCGACGATGTAGCCGTCCTCAGGCCGCTGCTTGACGGCGCGGCGCACCATGCCAAGGGCTTCATCAAGGTTCTCGCCCCTGTCGATGTAGGAATAGCCCAGATAATTCAGCACCAAAGGCTGTTCGGGCTGCATTTCCAGCGCCTTGCGAAAGTCCTTCTCCGCAGCGGTCCAGCGGCCCGTGCGTTCATGGGCGATGCCGCGATAGTAGTAGAGCGTCCAGAACGGCTGGGGCACCTCGCCAAGGGCATCGATGGCAGCGGTGTAGATCTCTGCCGCCTCGGCAAAACGCTCACGGCTGCGGTAGACGTTGCCGAGCGCAATGGCGGTGCCCACGTCCCGCGGATCCTCGCGCACAAGGTCCACCAGGATGGCGATGGCTTCGTCGTGCCGCTCTAAGATGTTGAGGTTCAGCGCCTCCTGGACCCGCGCATTGCGCTTCAGCGCATTGTTGCCGGGAATGGCGCGGTAGACGTCGATGGCCGCCTGATACTGGCGCATGGCCTCGAACACGTTGCCGAGCGCCATGGCAGGGTAGTAGCCATCCGGTGCCAGGTAGAGCGAGAACTGCAGCATGGAGGCGCCGAAGGTGTCGCCCCCGTCGCGGCTGATGGCGGTGCCGATGCCGTGCAGCGCTTCGGCCACCCCCTCGCGCGGGTAGGAGATTTGCGGCGCGACGGGGCCGTCACCCTCAATCTCAGCCCGCAGCGCTTCGGTGAAATGCTGGTTGCCCCCAAGCCGCTCCTCGAAGGTGTCGAGGACGGTGAGGGCGCGGTCCTCCTTGCCGGCGCGCGCCAAACTGCGGGCATAGGCGTCCACCACGCGGATGGCTGTGGGGTCACGCTCCACAGCAAGGCGCAGACGGTCCTCAGCCACTTCGAACAGGCGGGCATGGTCGGCGATGAGGCCGGCGTGAAGGTTGGTGAAGGTGTTGAACCAGGCCGGCCCTTTCACCTCTTCCAGCTTGGCGATGGCCTGGGCGGCGTGGCCGTCCAGCACCATGGTCCAAACGTCCATCAGAAGGGACACCAGTTCCTGAAGCTGGCCGCCAAGGTCGCCAAGACGCTCCACGTAGGCGAAGGCTTCCTCCGCCTTGCCGGCACGGATGGCGGCCACGGCAAGGGTCATCAACGCCACCTGGTCGGTGGGGTTGCGCTCCAAAAGATCGGTGGACAACTCCGCCGCGCGGCGGATGTTGCCGCTGGCAACGTTCAGCAGCACCGCGTTTTCAAGGAGTTCCAGATTGTCAGGATCGGCAATGAGGGCCGAGTGGAAGAAGCCTGCCGCCGCCGACAGATCTTTGCGCAGATTCGCGTGGCGAGCCGCCAGATAGTAGCCCGACAGGGAACCGAGCCCTTTGGTGGGAACAGGCAGGATTTCCGCCGGAACCGTTGTGTCGCCAGAGGAGGCTGCCGCCGGGCCCGTCACCACCATCGCCAAAAGAAGGAGGCCGCCGACCGTTGATTTGCGTGCGCTCAAGGCCCGTTCCTTTCTGCGAAAAACGCCAACTGTTCCGCGCTCATAGCATGAGTTAAGGGACGCTGGCGACGCGGGCAAGCGACACAGGCTTGAAGTCCCCAAAGGCACGCCATCGTTTCCTAACATCCTCGTGAGCCCTATACCCACCCTCGGACAACAAGGGACAGACCACCATGGGGAAATGGGTGTACACGTTCGGCGACGGTCAAGCCGAAGGTGATGCGAGCCAGCGGAACCTGTTGGGCGGCAAGGGCGCAAACCTTGCCGAAATGGCGAGCCTTGGCTTGCCTGTGCCCCCGGGGATGACCATCACCACGGAAGTCTGCACCTACTATTACGAGAACGAGGAGACCTATCCGGCCGAGCTGAAGGGTGAGGTGGATGCAGCCCTTGCCAAGATTGCTGCGTCCACAGGCCGCTCGTTCGGCGATCCCAAACTGCCCCTTTTGGTATCGGTGCGCTCCGGCGCGCGAATCTCCATGCCGGGGATGATGGACACGGTCCTCAACCTTGGCCTGAACGATGACACCGTCGACGCCCTTGCCGAGAACGCGGGGGACGAGCGCTTCGCCGTCGACAGCTATCGCCGCTTTATCCAGATGTACGGCGACGTGGTTTTGGGCGTGCCCATGCGCAAGTTCGACCACCACCTCGAAACCATGAAGGACGAGAAGGGGATCGACCTTGACACCGAGCTGACCGCCGACGACTGGCGCAAGCTCATCGACATCTACAAGCGCCTTGTGGAGGAGGAGACCGGCTCTCCCTTCCCCCAAGACCCACGCGACCAGCTGTGGGGCGCCATCGGTGCCGTCTTCGGCTCTTGGCGCAACGAGCGTGCGGTCACCTATCGCCGCCTCCACGCCATTCCGGAGCGCTGGGGCACGGCCGTCACCGTTCAGGCGATGGTGTTCGGCAATATGGGCGACACGTCCGCCACGGGGGTTGCCTTCACCCGCAACCCGTCCACCGGGGAAAAGGCCCTTTACGGCGAGTTCCTCATCAACGCCCAGGGCGAGGACGTTGTGGCAGGCATCCGCACGCCGCAGGACATTTCCGAAGCCGCGCGCAAGGCGGCAGGCTCCGACAAGCCCTCCATGGAGGCCGAGCTGCCGGACGCCTTTGCCCAGTTCAAGGCCGTGTGCGACAAGCTTGAGCAGCACTACCGCGACGTGCAGGACCTTGAGTTCACCGTGGAGCGCGGCAAGCTTTGGATGCTGCAGACCCGCTCGGGCAAGCGCACCGCCAAGGCGGCCCTCAAGATTGCCGTCGACATGGTGGACGAGGGGCTGATCTCCGAAGGGGAGGCCGTCTCGCGCATCGAGCCCGGCTCCCTCGACCAGCTTCTCCACCCCACCATCGACCCTTCGGGCGAGAAAACGCTGTTTGCCAAGGCGCTGCCCGCCTCGCCAGGGGCAGCGGCAGGGGAGATCGTGTTCTCCTCCGAAGAGGCGGAGCGGTTGGCGGCCATCGGCAGGCCTTGCATTTTGTGCCGCGTGGAGACGAGCC
>JBCDCF010000163.1:0-7457 GCA_039182345.1 Pseudomonadota bacterium | reverse complement strand
GAGAATGGCGCGTCGCCCCAAGCCGAAGAAGACCGCCAAGGCAGGCCACTGACCGAAATGAAGCATCCCAGAAGGACCCTCCTGGCCGCAGCCGCTCTTCTCACGCTCGGTCTTGCGCCGGCCGCAGCGTGCGGGCCGGACACCGATTGCGTCATTGGCGAGCGCACCTACAGGATCGCCATGCCAGACGGGGCGACCGACGCCACGCCCGTCGGGGCCGTCGTCTTCATGCATGGCTATCGCGGGACGGCGCAGGGGACGATGGCATCGGACCGGCTGCGGGCGATGGCACAGGACCTTGGCGTTGCGCTGATCGCCCCGAAGTCCGGCGGGGAGGACTGGCTGATCCGCAACGCCCCCCGCAAAGGCTTTGAGGATGACAGCCGCGAGCTTGCCTACTTCGACGCGCTCCTTGCCGATGTGACCACCCGCTTTCCCATCGACCCCGGCAAGATCCTTGCCGCAGGCTTTTCCGCCGGAGGGATGATGACGTGGACGCTTGCCTGCCACCGGCCTGACAGGTTTGCCGCGTTCCTGCCCATCGCAGGCACCTTCTGGGCGCCGGAGCCCGAAAGCTGCGATGTGGAGGCGGTGGACCTTGTCCACATCCACGGCACCGCCGACGAGGTGGTGCCCATCGCGGGGCGGCCCATTGCCGACGTTCGCCAGGGCGATGTGCGCACCGCTGTTGCCCGGTACGGCCGCGATGGCGGCTACGCCGGTGAAGTCAGCGTTGCGACCGATGCCCTTGCCATGGCGTGCGAAGGGTCCTCCGCCCCATCAGGCGCACACCTCATCCTGTGCCTTCATGGTGGCGGTCATGGGCTCGACGCTGACTGGGTGGCCTGGGCCTACCGCACCTTCGTGGCCGGGGACTGATGGCGCGGGGCGCGCCCATCCCCGTGCCGTCGGTGATGCCTTTGGTGCGCGCTATGTTGGTGGTGCTTGCTCTGCTGATCGCCGGGGCCACTAGCGATGCAGTGGCCGATGCGCCCGTGCCGTCCTCTCGTGAGAGGGCGCTTGACGCACGCACCTTTGTAGGCCCGCCCATTCCGTTTCACCTCGCCAAGTGGCGGTTTGGGCGTGTGGAGGAGCCTGCGCCCGGGCCGCCTCAGGTGTTCGGCTCCTACGCCAAAGGGTGCATGACAGGGGCCGTCGAGCTCGCGGCCGACGGTGACCACTGGCAGGCCATGCGCCTGTCGCGGGATCGACGGTGGGGCCACCCCGACGTCATCAGGTTCGTGGAGGCGCTGGCGGCCGATGCACCGGCTCTCGGGCTGCGCGGCGTGCTGGTGGGCGACATCAGCCAACCCCGTGGCGGGCCCATGCCGTTCGGCCATTCGAGCCACCAGGTGGGCCTTGACGTTGACATCTGGTTCACCGAGATGCCGGCCGAGCGTCTTTCCGAGACGGCCCGCGAAACCCTTCCCTTCACATCGATGCTGAACGCGGCGGGGGACAATATCGACCCCGATCTTTTCACCGTGCCCTTTGCCAAGCTGGTGAGGCGTGCGGCACAGGACAGGCGTGTGCAGCGCATGTTCGTGCACCCCATCATCAAGCGGTCTTTGTGCAATTGGGAGGCTGGGGACAGGCGCTGGCTGCGCAAGGTGCGGCCCTGGTATGGCCACCACAAGCATTTTCACGTGCGCCTTTCGTGCCCTGAAGGCTCGCGCGGTTGCCGTGGCCAACGGCCGCCGCCGGCAGGCGATGGCTGCGGTGCACCGCTGGACTACTGGTTCACCGCAGCGCCCTATACGCCAAAGCCCGGCGCCAAACCGCCGCAACCCATGACCATGGCCGACCTGCCGCCCGTGTGCAGGCGGCTTGTGGGGGGCTGAGCGGCAGCGTCACCGCGGAATGGCGTAACGGGCCAAAATGTTGGGGTCGGGCGTCACCCCGTGGCCAGGCGCGGTGGGCACCTTGGCGCGGCCGCCTTGGGCCACCTGCTCGGCGATCAACAGGGGTTGTATCGCAAGGTCATCGCGAAAGGCGTTGTGGGTGGTGTCGAACTCCAGCATCGGCTCGTCTGGGTGCATGGCGCCAGGCAAAGGGGGCATTGCAGCCAGAAGCTGCATGTTCACCGCCACCGAAACCGCCGAGCCCCACACATGGTTCACCACCGGGGTGAAGTGGGTGTGGGCAAGGGCGAGGACCTTTTGGTACTCGCTGATCCCGCCAAGCGCACACACCTCCGGCTGGGCAATGTCCAGGCACCGCCGCTCCAGAAGGTGGCGCCAGCCCCAGCGGGTGAACTCCGCCTCGCCGCCGGAAATGTTGACCGACAGGCCGGCCCGCAGTTCGCGGTAGCCATCAAGGTCTTCAGGCGCCACAGGCTCCTCGAACCAATAGACGCCCAGCCGCTCAAGGGCGCGGCCGACGGCGAAGGCATCGGCGGTGTGGTAGGCGTGGTTGGCGTCCACCATCAGCCGCGTTTCGTCGGAAAGGGCGTGGCGCACGGCCTCCACCAGACCAATGTCGGCGGCGGGGCCAAGGCCCACCTTCATCTTCAGTGCCCTGAAGCCTGCCGCTTGCAGCGTCCGAGCTTCCTCGGCGAAAGCCTCTGCCAAATTGTCGCGGCGTTTGAGCATCATCCCATAGCCGTAGACGGGGATGTCCTCGCGGAAAGGCCCGCCCAAGAGGGTGGCTATGGGAACGCCGTGGATCTTGCCCGCAAGGTCCCACAGGGCAATGTCCACGCCCGATAACGCCTGGATGGGCATGCCCTTTTGGCCATGGTCGCGCAGGCGATTGTAGACATCATGCCACAGCACTTCCCGGTGAAGTGGGTTGCGTCCCACGATCAGCGGAGCGATCACCTCTTCCACGATGGTAGCGTTCGCGCGGGCCACCGGCCCGGGGCCAAAGCACTCGCCCCAGCCGGTCAGGCCGTCATCGGTGGCCACTTCCACCAGATGGGCGCTCCGTGTTGTGTAGTATTGTTGGGAGTAGCCGAGCTCTTCCGGCAAATCGTAGCGCAGAAGGTGGCTGCGGACGGCGGTGATGCGCATGTCTCAACGGGCGTTGTGGTGGGGGTGTGGCGCGTCATGAACCAGGCGCGTCCTCACGTCCAGGAAAAATCCGAGCCGGAGCTGTTGCCGCGCAGGCGCTGGCTGCCCCTTTGGCGGCCGCGCAATGTGGGCCGTTTGTTCGCCCAGGTGGTGCGCATGGTGCGCCCGTCGAAGGTGCCGGTCACCCCTGCGGCCATGCTGCGCCTGTCCCGCGCGGAGCGGCGGGGCGAGCAACTGGCGATCTTGTGCAGGACCATGGCCTTTGGCGTTGCCCTGTTGTGGTACGTCATCATCATGTACCTGAGCGGACGCTCGCCCACCCCCTGGGGCGTCCTTGCGCTGGTGGCGCTGACGGCGCTTGGGGTGCTGCACTTCATTGCGGTCGGGACGCGGTTTCATCGCCGCTGGTTTGCCTATCTGGCCACCGCCATCGACCTGTTGGCCATTTGCGCCCTGTTTGCCTTCGCGCCTGTCAGCCGCAGCGGCGAGGTGCCGCAAATCTACGCCTTCCGCACCAACGGCATTTATATGCTTTTGCCGTTTATCGCCTTGAGTGCCCTCTCCTTGTCGCCGCGCATTGTGTTGTGGGCCGGGGTGATGGCGGTGGCGGCCTGGTGGTCGGCCTTCCTGTTCGTGGTGTCGGGGATGGAGCAGACCATCTCCTGGTCGGACCTTCCTATAGCCGCATCGCGGGAGGCTTATGACGCGGTGTTCTTGTCGCCCGACTTCATCGGGCAAGGCAGCCGCATGCAGGAGAGCATTGCCATTCTCGTCTCCGCGCTTGTGCTGGCGGTGGCCGTCGCCCGTGCACGCCAGCTGTTCTTTGCACAGATTAGAGCGGAGGCGGCGCGGGAGGAGGAGCGTGCGGCCCGCGCGACAATCACCGCGCAGCTGGGCCGGTTCGTGCCGTCCGCCATTGCCAAACGGCTGATCGACAACCCTGCCGGGCTTGCCCCTCAGGTGCGCCATGCGGCCGTCTTGGTGATGGACATTCGCGACTTCACACAGTTTGCCGAAGGGCGCGACCCCGGCGCGGTGATTGCCGAGCTCAACCACTTTCTCGCCCGCTGTGCGGAGTGCGTGAGCGACTTTGAAGGCGTGGTGATCACTTTTACCGGCGACGGCCTTCTTGCCACCTTCAACACGCCCATCGACATTGAAGCGCCTGAAGAGGCCGCCCTTGCCGCCGCGCGCCGCCTTGTGGACTGCGGCGCCGAGCACGGCTTTCCCGTGCGGGTGGGGGTCGCAGCTGGGCCCCTTGCGGCGGGCAGCGTCGGCTCCAACGAACGGCAAGCGTTCACCGTTTATGGTGATACGGTGAACCGCGCCGCACGGCTTGAAACCCTTGCCAAGACCATCGATCACGTCATCCTGGTGGATGAGGGGATCTCGGCCGTCGTCAAGGAGGAGCTGACCTTCATCGGCCACCATGAGGTGCGCGGGTTTCACGAACCGGTTTCTGTCTGGTCCACCAAGGCCTGAAGCGCCAAACCCCGTCGGTGCGGTGGCAAGCGAGGGCGGGAGCGGAGGCGGGGGTCTAGACAAAGTCGAGCGCGTCCAACTGGGCAAGGGCCACGAACTGGAGGCGGATGGTTTCCCCGTCCGGCCCCACAGGCACCAGTGTATGCTCACCGTCCTCGTAGGCGCCTTGGAAGGCAGCGAGGGGGTCGGCCACATCCAAACGGTCAATGCCGGGCGTAAAGTCGGTGATGGTGTCGCCGCCTTTGGGGTGGGCTACGAAAAGGTCGCTGCCCGCAGCGCCCGTCAGAACGTCGGCGCCAGCGCCCCCGTCCAGCGTGTCGTGCCCTGTGCCGCCCACAAGGGTGTCTGCGCCGGTTCCGCCGAAGAGGTGATCGTCTCCCCCTTGGCCGAGCAGCGTGTCCCCGCCAGCGCCTCCATAGAGCCGGTCGTCGCCGTCGCCAGCGGACAGCCAGTCGGTGCCGGCGCCACCCTCAATCTTGTCGTCCCCCCCTTCGCCGAACAGGCGGTCCGCCCCGTCTTCTCCGGCAAGGCGATCGCGGCCGTTGCCGGCTTTGAGGACATCATCGCCAGTGCCTCCCGTGAGGCGGTCGTGCCCGGCGCCGCCCAAGAGCGTGTCGTCGCCGTCGCCGCCTTGGAGGGCATCGGTGCCGGTGCCGCCCATCAAAAGGTCGTTGCCGGCGCCGCCGAAAAGAGCGTCGTCCCCCTCGCGGCCGAAAAGCTTGTCGCTGCCTGCCTCTGCGTCCAGCCGGTCGCTACCGGTGCCGCCATCCAAGCGATCGTTGCCTGTGCCAGACATGAGGGTGTCGGCGCCGGCATCGCCGAACAGCCGGTCATCGCCAGCACCGCCGAACAGGCTGTCGTTGCCGGCGCCGCCCAACAGATGGTCTCGTCCGTCGGCGCCGTTGATGGTGTCCTCCCCCCGCCCACCATCCAGCCGGTTTGCCAAGCGGTTGCCTGTGATGGCGTCATCGCCCGTGCCGCCGATGGCATCCTCGATCCCCGAACGCCAGCTGCCTTTGTGAAGGTGCGCGTTGTGGATGGATCCTTCGGCGAAGACGGGGCGCCCACCACCCAGTTCCGCCGTCCAGTTAAGGCGCGGCTCCTGCCCCGTTGTGGTGAAACCACCGGGCGACAGATCGATGACAAGGGGGGCGATGTAGCTGCCGAAATCGTACGTGTCGTGGCCGCCGCCATCCCAGATGGTATGCAACAGGACGCGGGCCTTGGGGTCGAAACGGTAGGTGTCATCACCCTTGTCGGCATAGTTCGCGCCATAAAGGTGCTGGAGAGCGGCAATGTCGCGCGTCATGAAGGTTTGGGCGTGGCCACGGGGCTCAGTGCCAAGGCCGATCCCTTCAGGCGCACCGGGGTGATCGCGCGCGGACATGACGGAGTGCTCCACCCCATCAAGGTGGGCGGGCAAAGTGGCGTAAGGGCCCGGAACATCAGGGTGTTTCAGGCCGAGGGCGTGGCCCAGCTCGTGCAGGACGGCGCGGTACCCCGCCTCGCCTTTGCGGAGGCTGGAGGCTGTGTCGGGGCCGAACCACACGTCACCCCCCACAGCGCTCTCCGATGGCAAGAAGGCGTATGCGCCAAGGCGGACGGCGGGAGCGCCTGGCGGGTCCATCTCCTCGGCATGGAACACGCGGATATCGGCTTTGAGCGCTTGCGTGTGGGGACGCGCGGCAAAGGAGAGCTTTGTGAAGCCTTCTACCTCCGCCATCGCAGACACCATCGTCTTTTCAAGGGCGCGGGGGAGGGGGGAGAGGCCCGCTACACCGTCATAGCCTTTGGGGATGCCGGCCTTTTGGACAAAGGCCACGCTGGGGTTCTCGGCCCACGCCCTTTCCCCCAGGTAGGCGTTGATCAACAGGTCGGCGGAGGGCTGTGTCGCGCGGGTTCGGCCCATCAGTCCCCTCCCACGGCCGCGCGCTGCAAGCGTTCCATCGCAGCGTTGCCATGCATCGGCGTTTCAACTTGGGGTGATGTTAAGGGCCGAAGCTTGCGCCAGGCTTTGCATGTGGCGCTCCACAGGTGCGCCGGCACAGATGGCGCGACATCGCTGGGCTTTGGCGGCGACATCCTCCCCATGGCCTCATCTGATTGCCGTGGTGGGGCGCAATTGGGTGATTGGCGAAATCAACTTAAGGGCGTATGCTTCTTCGAATGTTGGCATCGCCGGCCGCCGCGCGGCTGGGTGGATGCTTGGGGAACAATCCCGCTAAGGCCTTAGGAACGTGGGTCGGCGCGGGGGGATGGAGCGCACCATTGTGCAGCTGACCGATATTGAAGGTCTCAACCGCAACGCCGCTGTGGAGCGCGATGCCTTTCGCGCCGCGGTGGACAGGGGATCGTGCGAGAGCGAGGACCATCACAAGCTCAAGCACCGCTTTCCCTTCTACGGCCACGTGCCCTGCCGCGCCGGCCCTGTGGACTTCCTTTTGTACAGCGCCAACGACGATGTTGTGGCCTGGGAGTACTTTTGGACAGGCGGTTACGAGGAGCCTGTGGTGGCCGCGTGGCTCGAAATGACACGCTCGGCCAAGGTGGTGCTGGATGTGGGCGCCTATTCAGGCTGCATGAGCATTGTGGCCGCGCTCAACAATCCGTCCTGCCATGTGCACGCGTTCGAGGCGATGCCGCGGACGGTGGAGCGTCTGTCGGTGAACTGCAAGTTGAACGGTGTGTGCGACAGGGTGAGCATCCACAACCTTGCCGTCTCTGACGAAGAGGGCACCGTGCTGATCCACATGCCCCGCCCGAAGGACTTCTTGGGCACAGGCAACTCCATCTTCCACAAGCCCAATGTGCGGATGGTGGATCAATTGGAGGTCAAAAGCGGTCCCATCACCTCAGCGCTGACGGCAGCTGGCGCCGGTGACGCGCCCATCGGGTGCATCAAGCTTGATGTGGAGGGCCACGAAATGCAGGCACTGAAGGGGATGGCCGACATCATCGCCCGGG
>JBCDCF010000162.1:0-7462 GCA_039182345.1 Pseudomonadota bacterium | reverse complement strand
GTGACGTCGAGGGCCGTTGTGGGCTCATCGGCCACAATCAGCTTGGGTTCTGCGGCAAAGGCCTCGGCAATCAATACCCTTTGGCGCATGCCGCCTGAGAGCTCGTGGGGGTAGCTGCGCAGGACGCGGGCAGGGTCGCGGATCTCCACCTCTTCCAGAAGGCTTTCGGCCCGTTCCCGTGCCTCGCGGCGCGGGCGGCCGAGGATTTTGGTAAGGCGGTCGGTCATTTGCGCGTCGATGCGGCGGGAGGGGTTCAGCGCGGTCAAAGGGTCTTGGGGGATGAGGGCCATCTCGCCCCCCACAACGCGGCGGCGCGTGGTGCGCGGGAGGTTCAAAAGATCGTGCCCTGCCACAGCCACACGCCCCTCCAACACCTTGGCGGCGCGTGGAAGAATGCCGAAAATCGTCTTTCCGATCATGGACTTGCCGGCGCCCGATTCGCCCACAAGGCCGTGCACTTCGCCAGGAGCCACCGTCAGCGACACATCACGCAACAGGCGCTTTGTGGGGTCCCCTTCAAGGGCGACGGACAGGTGTTCGATGACAAGGTGGCTCATCGCAACACCGGGTCGAAGCGGTTCTTCAACCCCTCGCCGAACTGGCTGAAGGCAAGAACGGTCAGGAACAGCGCCACAAGGGGGAACACCAGCACCCACCAGGCCTGGTAGATGGCCGTGCGTCCCTCGGCAATCATCCCGCCCCATGTGGGATCGTCTGAGGAGATGGAAAGGTTCACGAAGGACAAGATGGCCTCAACGATGACGGCAATCCCCATCTCCAGCGACAACAGGACGACGATGGCGGGCAGAACGTTCGGGAGCACTTCACCAAACAGCGTGCGCCACTTTGAAAAGCCTGCCACTTCCGCCGATTGCACATACTCCATCGCCCTTTGCTGCATGGCTTCGGCCCGCACCACACGGCAAAACCGCGTCCAGTCGATGACGGCAATGGCGATGATGACCGACATCAGTCCCGTGCCGAGAACGGCGACGAGGAGGATCGCGAAGAGAACCGGCGGGAAGGCCATCCAGATGTCCACAAGGCGGGAGATGATGCGGTCCGTCCAGCCGCCAAAATAGCCGGCCAAGAGGCCGAGGGTGGCGCCGAGCACGCAGGCGGCCGTCCCTGCCACGAAGGCGACGAGGAGGGCGATCTGCGCCCCGTAGACGAGACGCGAGAGAACGTCGCGCCCCAGGCTGTCGGTGCCGAGCCAGTAGCCAGGTTCTGCTCCATCCATCCAAAAGGGCGGCATACGGGTGAGGAAAAGGTCCTGGGCGAGGGGATCGTGGGGGGCAATCAGCGGGGCGAAGAGGGCGCACACCACCACCACCGCAAGCCAGGACCCTGCGATCCAAAGGCGCGGTGCGGGGCGGCGGGTGCGGGCGCGCAGCGTTGCCTCAGCCACGACGCAGCCTCGGGTTCAACAGCGCGTACATGAGGTCCACCACCAGGTTGATGGCCACGAACAGGACCGCAAACAGGATGACGATGCCCTGGATCAAAGGAAGGTCGCGGTTGATGACGGCGTCAATGGCAAGGTTGCCGAGCCCTTCATAGGAAAACAGCCGCTCGATGATGACCGTGCCGCCAATCAAGAATGTGAACTGCACGCCCACGAGGGTCAGCGTCGGAAGGACGGCATTCTTGAGGGCCTCGCGCATCAGGACCGTGGTTTGGGAAAAGCCGCGGGTGCGGGCGAGGAGCACATAGTCCTGCGTCATCGTCTCCTTCAGCGAGGTTTTCAGGAGCTGTGCGATCACTGCGGCAAGGGGCAGGGCGAGCGCCACCGCAGGCATGATCATGTGGGACAAGATGTTGGCCAGAAGGTCGAACCGCAGCCGCACCACCGACTCGATCAGATAAAACTGCGTGGTGAAGGGAAGGTCGAAGCGCGGTGACACACGGCCAGAGATTTCGAAGATGGGGAAGGCGACGCCGAACAGGAGGATGAAGGTCAATCCCCACAGGAAGTCGGGGACGGACAGGGCAATGCCGTTGGCAACATCCACCGTCGCCTCCGTCGCCGTGTCGCGGTAGCGGGCGGCAAGAAGGGCTGCCGAACCACCCACCACAATGGCCAACACAAGGGCAAGGAGGCTGAGTTCAAGGGTGGCCGGCAAGCGCGAAAGGACCACGGTCGCCACATCCTCGCGCAAGGAGATGGAGGTGCCGAAGTCGCCCTGAACCACGTTGCCGAGCCAGACGAAGAACTGCTCGACGATGGATTTGTCGAGGCCGTAAAGGGCACGAAGGCGCGCAATGTCCTCGTCCGATGCCCCTGGCGGAAGCATCATGGCGATGGGGTCGCCAGGGGCAATGCGGATCACCACGAACACCACCACCGCCACGCCGAACAGCGTGACAAGGGTGGTCAACAAGCGAATGGCGAATGCGGCCATGGACGGCGTCTAGTCCGGCCCAGGGTTGTCCATACGCCTATAAATGACGCGAAGGACGACGAAGGCGACAAAGCCCAAAAACAGCGATCCACCGAACAGGAGGACGGTGTTCGCAGGGTCTTCGTAGTCACCCGTAAACAGGAGCCAGAGCGAACTGACGAGAATGAAGGGGAAGGCGATGCGCGTTGCAAGCAGCGCGGCACGACGGGTGGACGGGGACATTGGCAACGCTCCCAAGCGCGCTCTTGCGCTCATGCAGGGGGTTCTTGCGAACCGCCATTCTTGACCGCTGCACGGTACTTCACAATGTGCCACCCCGCTGCAGCGACACCGGCAATGCCTGCAAGAAACACCAGCGCGATGATGGCCATCGGGTCCGTGTAAAGGCCGGTGCCGGCAAGGTAGACGGCGCCTGCCACGAAGATGGGCCCTTCCATCATCGCCCCGGTGATGATGGCGCGGCGCCAAACCTCTTTGGGGATACTGGCCATGGGTCTCCTGCCCCTTTGTCAGGTGGGCGCTGCGGGGGTGGCCCGCCGCGCCGCCGTTGCCTTAGGAGGCGGGTTTCATGAGGAAGGGCATCACTGCGCCCGACACGTTGGGCGTCACGTCCACATGGTCGGCGTGGATGATGGGCTGCACATACTGCAACAGCGGGATCACGTAGGCGTTCTCCGCAATCATTTTGTCGACGGCCTTATAGCCTTCGATGCGCTTGTCCTCGTCGGCCTCGCCCCACAGGGGGAGGATGGCGTCGATCACGTCCTGCCCGTCCCACACGGAGTGGGGGGAGGGGCCGAACATGGCAAAGCCTGTGGAGGTGGCAGGGTCGCCGATGGCATTGCCCCAGTTGTAGAACGCGGCAGGGGCGAGTTGGTCGGCCGCCCGCAGCTCGAAGTGCTTGGCGATCTCGTAGACTTCGATTTCCGCCTCGATGCCAATGCGCCGCCACAGGCCGACGATGGCCTGGATCATCTCAAAGTCCTTCGGCTTGAAGCCGCGGGTGGTCTGGATGGTGAAGCGCACGGGATTGTCGGTGGAGTAGCCTGACTCTGCCAGAAGCGCTGCGGCCGCCTCAGGGTCGTAAGGCACGCGCGTGTCGGCGTTGAAGGCGGCGTATTCGGGCGCCTGGAGGGTGTCGATGGGCACGCCATAGCCGGACAGTAGCCGCTCGATCAGAACGTCCTTGGGGATCGCCATGGCGGCGGCCTTGCGCACGTTCGGGTCGGTCATGGGCTCCACATCGTTGAGGAAAATCATAGCGATGTCGGAGATGGGGGTGGTGACGCCCGACAGGCCGTCTTTCTCCTTCAGACGGTCGAACTCCTCGTAAGGCATGTCGAAGGCAACGTCGGAGGCGCCCGATTCCACTTCCGCGACCCTGAAGGTGGCGTCAGGCACGAACTTGATGATCACCTGCTCGTAGGCGGGTGTGCCGCCCCAGTAGTCGGGGTTGGCTTTGAGACGCACGAAGGCGTTGCGCTGGAACTCGTCCACCATGTAGGGGCCGGTGCCGATGGGGTTGGCGGCAAAGCCCTCCGCGCCGACCGATTCATAATAGTCCTTCGGCAGCACATAGCCTGTGAGGAAGGCCATCCATTTGAAGAGCGTGGGCTCGAATTCTTTCACGTCGGCGGTGATGACGTTGCCGTCGATCTGAAAGTTGCCGATCTTGGACCACACGAACTGGATGGGGTTGCCTGTGTCGGCGTTGCCCGCCCTCTCAAGGGACCAAACCACGTCCTCAGGGGTCAAAGGGTCGCCGTTGTGCCAGGTGACACCCTCGCGCACCACCATGCGGATCTGGCTCTTGTCCTCGTTCCAGCCCCATTCGGTGAGAATGCCTGGCGTGAACTCAAGGTCGGGGTCCTGGCCGATGAACTGGTCGAAGACGGACCGGTAGATGCCTTGGATGGTGGGGTTCACCGCCGAGGTGCCCACCGTCGGGTCCCATGAGGGGAGGGGCACGTTGTAGGCGATGGTGAGCGTGTCGTCCTCAGCGTGGGCCGATGCGGCAACGCCCGTGAGGGCGAGGCTGGCGGTCAAGGCTATGGCGCCGAGTGCGCGGTGGAAGCGTCCCATCAAGTCCTCCTGAATGGCCTTTGCGGCGGCTGCTCATTTTCCTCATCCGTTATGGGTTTAGAAGACCTGTGTCGAGTCAATGGCCGCTGGCGGGGCGGACGCCGGTGCCGCCCGCCATGCAAAGCCGTGATGACCGTCTCGTGCAGCCTTGCCGGTCGGGCCCACGTGACGGCCACTGCAAACACTCAAAAAGGGCGCGGCTTTCCAGCCATGAACACCACTTTTCTCGTCACGGACACACCTTTCGGCCTCACAACCGATCCCATGGAGGCTGGTTACATGGCCCCCGACGGCAGCAGCTTGGGGGTGTATCCTGCCATGATGCCGGACCTTGGCGCGGGTCCGTCGGCGGGGCCGACCCTCTCATTCGGCCTGGCTCTGCATGAGAAGAGGGGGCCATGATGGATGGCGGTGGTGTTGGCCTCACCGACCCTCACACCATGGACGATCTGGATGGAGAGCCCCTGCCGGACCGTCTGCCCAGCAGCGTCTTGACAAGCGACTTCACGGACCCGCTCGACAACCCCGGTGCCCCTGACGACTGGTTTTGTCTGACGGGTAGGCCCTGTGGCGAGGCTGTTCGCGCCACAGGGCGGCCTTAAAAGATCGTGAAGTTGTCCTCGGTCAGCGTTGTGGTGTCAAAGTCGCTGAGCCTGGCGATCTTCTTGTCGAAGGCGAAGATGTTTTTGCCGGCGAACGAAAGGTCTTCGAATGTCAGGCCGTCGGCAAGGCCGATGAGGTCACGGTTGGGGTTGAAGTCTTGGATCAACTCGGTCCCCGATGAGGCGGCAATCACGAAGACGTCCTCGCCGCTTCCGCCTGTCATGACATCCTTTTGCCGACCGCCTATGAGGGTGTCGCTGCCCTGACCCCCTATGAGGGTGTCGCGGTCTCTGCCACCGTCCAGCCAGTCGCTGCCGCCGCCACCCTCGAGGCTGTCGTCCCCATTGTCTCCGAGGAGGGTATCGGCACCACCAACGCCGATGAGGATATCAGCGCCCCACCCGCCGTCCACAAAGTCGGCGTTGCGACCGGCGGAAAGGAGGTCGTTTCCGTCGTTGCCAAAAAGCGTGTCGCGTCCAACAACTCCCTCCAGCGTGTCGTTGCCTTTGCCGCCATCCAAGCTGTCGTTGCCCTGTTGACCTTGGAGGAGATCTTTGCCGGAGCCGCCCAAGAGCGTGTCGTCGCCGCGCCCGCCAATCAAAGTATCGTTGCCTGCATCGCCGAACAAACTGTCGTTTCCGGCGTCGCCAAAAAGAGTATTGGGGAAGGTATCGCCATTGATCCGATCATCACCAAAGCCGCCGCCAATGGTGGTATCCAGGATCACCGTGTCTTCGATCAAAATGAAGCCTGGATTTCTCGGCGGGAACGTGCCTCGGCCGATAATGGCGGAGCCGTCCGGTTGGCCGAAGGTGAGGGACGACCCCTCAGTGGCTGAGAAGATGCCACCATTTTCTACAAACGCCATGGTCGCACCGCCACCGGCTGATGAGCCGCTGACAAGTGTGGCCTCAAGGGAAAGGGACGCGCCATCGCTGACATAGAAGACCCCGCCGATGCCAACACTTTTGCTATCCAAAATGAGCGTACGCGCCACCGAGACATCGCCCCTAAGGATGCCGATGGCCCCACCGTCGCCGTCTGTGGTGGTTGACGCACGGATATCGCTGTCTGTGATGGTGGCCTCACCGTTTATGACGGAGATGGCACCGCCCCACTGGCCGGCCTCGTGGCCTGTGAAGGTGCTCATGTTGATGGTGAGCCGACCGTTGTTGGATGGCCCCTCAAGGTTGTGGGCCGAAATCGCGCCGCCGGCGGAGTGCGAGCCTTCTGCAAAGTTGTTGAAGAAGCGGCTGCTCTCAATGGTCATCTCGCCGCCGTAGGCGTAAATGGCACCGCCGCCGGTGAGGATGTCTGGCTCGGTGGTTCCATTGTCACTGAAAATGGAATCCTCAATCCAACTGGTGACGCCGCTGTCGGTGAAAACCGCGCCGCCAAGGCCAAGCGCTGTGTTGCTGTGAAATTGAGTTGTCGTCAGTGAAAGACGGGCGTCATCGACAAAGATGGCGCCACCGAACTGAGCGTAGTTTTCCGTAAAGCGCACATGGTCCGCTTCGATCTCGCCGCCGAGGAGCCAGATTGCGCCGCCTCTTTCGTAGGCTTCGTTTGCCACAAACTCGGAATGGGTGAGGCGGATCGCCGACCCTTCGACGGCATAGATGGCGCCGCCGGCAGCGCCCAAACCAAAGACGGTGTTGCCCTCGAAGAAGGTGTCTGCCGCCAACAGTTCCACGCCCACCCCAAGGGCCAGAGCGCCGCCGCCGTCCTCGGCGCGGTTGTCGCTGAAAGTGGTGTCCTTTGCGTCCACCGTGCCCGATGTCGCGTAGATGGCGCCGCCTTTCGCTCCGCCGGAAACCGCCTCGTTCTGCGACAGTTCCACCGTTTGGAGCGTCAGCGCCCCTCCCTGATGGAGGATGGCGCCGCCACCCGTCCCATCCGCAGAAAGACCGTCAGCCAGGGTGAGCGCGGTGAGGGTGACGTTAACGCTGTCGTCATCGGCGACGGTGAAGATCCGGCTGAGGTCGTTGCCTGAGATCGCGATATCGGGGCCGGTCTCGCCGTTAATCTCGCCATCGATGGTCAGTGTGTCGGTGATCGTCATCTCACCCAGCGTGAGGGTGATGGTGCCGCCGGCAAGGGCATCATCGAAGACAATCTCATCGACCCCGCCGCTGGCGTTGGCCTGAAGGATGGCCTCGCGCAGGGACGTGCCTGTCCCCACACCGGCGCCATCGTTCTCGTCTACAAGGGTATCGACAACGATCGTGGCCATAAATGATCCTGATTCGGTAAGAATATTACTTGAGTGATTCTATGATTACATAGGCACTTTAACAACGCATTGATATAGATCATGCGCGGGCCGCGCACTCCAAGTATTGCGCCCTCACATATTTTAAAGCAGAATAAAGTCG
>JBCDCF010000161.1:0-7474 GCA_039182345.1 Pseudomonadota bacterium | reverse complement strand
GGGCAGTGAGGAACGCCTCCCGCGGCGCGCCCCTGAGGCGGACCGACTGCAGGTTCTCGCACACAAGGAGGCGACCGTCGCAGCCCCTGTCTTGTCCCGCCGTCCCCGCCAAGATGGCCGACAGCCAGGCCGCTGGCGCAGGGTCCAGGAACAAGGTTGCGCCCGTCGTCATGACCTTACCGGTGTCCTTCGGCGGCACGGAAACGGCGCGATCGGACCCAAACCAGGCGCACAGGATGTCAGCGTTGGAGCCTGCATCTTCACGGGCCGCATCGTGGGCGCGGTTGTGGAGGAATCCCAAGCACTCATACCCGTGCTGAAGCGTTGCGCTGACGAACCGGCTCGGCAAGGCGGCGGCGAGATGGGCGCACGGCCGATGGTGCTCTGAGCGCGACTCTGAGGCAAACACCACAAGCCCCGACACGCCATTTAGCGCGCGCAGAGCCTCTGCCGTGTTGGCGAAAGGAACCACGGGGTGCCCGTCGGCGATGACGGAGAGGCGGGCTGCGCCCACCTCAGTCTCCACCAGCCGCTCGGCGGCGAGGATGCGCACATCATCAAACCCGCACCGCTTGGCGTGGCGCACCAAAGGGGCAAGCACGGCAAGGTCTTGGATGAGGTGCGCCACCAGAACAACGCTCACGGCGCCAGCGTCCCTTCATGGGCGGTGAAGACGGTGTGATCGGGCAATGCCTCACGGGCCGCAGCCTCACCGGCGGCAAGGATGGCGCGGGCACGGGCCTGATCGAGGACACCGTGGCCTGCGAGCTGGGGGCCTTCCTCACCGCTCGCCAACCGTTCGCGCTGCCCGTCGTCCAGCATCGCGGCCGCTTTGTCGCTCACCTCTCCATCGGTGCCGAGGTGAAAGTCCGCCGCAGCGCCCTGCCAAAGGGGTGTTGCAAGGGTGAGCGCATCGGCAAGGGACAGCGCAGACCCGTCGCAAGCGCCAAGCACGATGGCGCGGGGACGGGGCGTTGGCGGCTCGATCCCCCGCACCATCGCCAGAACCGCCTCGGCGCATCGGCGCGGGCTGTATCGGGCGTTCAAATCCTCCACAAAGGGGGTGGCGGTGGATAGCCGCAGCCGTGGCGTACCCTCCCGCGCATCCGCCACGAGCTCGCGGAGGTCGCGGTAAATGTACCGGTCCAGCGCTTCATAAAGAGGATGGCCGAGGGAGAGCACCTGCGCACCGCTGCAAAGGGCGGTCAAAGCCCTATTGAGGGATTTAGCCGCCGAGAAGGGCTGCCCGTTCACAGGCAGGACCGCCGCATCGCACCGGGCAAGGAGGTCCGCCTCAGCTTCAGGGCTCCACGTGTGCCACTCAACGTCGATGGGGCACGCACCAAGGGCTGAAAGGGCGGCAGGGTCGGCCCCCTCCCCGTTGGTAAGGATGGTCAGGCGGTGCGCGCCGGCTCCGCCAAGCCTGTCGGCAAAGGCGGCAAGGTCGGCAAGACCTGCGGGGTGGTAGGGGTTGGAGGCAATGCCGAACCAGGCAAGGTGGAGCGCGTCTGGGTCCATCGTGCGCCCACGCAATGTGCGCACAAGCCCTTCGGCAGACACCAGCGGGTGCGGATCGGGCACCACTGTGGGGGCCACGCCGTAAACCGCCTCCAGCCGCGCAGCAAGGTGTGGTGTCGACACGCTAATCGCCCCCACCAAAGCCGCCATCTCCTTGAACCAGCGGCGAAAACGCTCAAGCCTGGCATCGCGGCCGTCGGTGAAGTAGTCGTCGAAAACATCAAGGGCGACGCGTTTGCCTGCGCTGGCCAGGCGATGGGCAGTGGCAGGGGCTTCGGCTTGATACGTCTTTGAAAAAAGGTAGGCGTCCGCCTCAAAGGTGAGAGCATCCAAAGGGCAAAGGGTCACGCTGTCCTCGACCGCGGCGGCCATGGGCTGGTAGCGCACCCTTGCCCCTGCAGACTGGGCGAACGCTGCCGAAGGCGTGACGATGACAAGGCGCATCACATCAACCGCATGGCTGTGGTGAAGGCACCCTCCAAGGGCGTGTCGATGGGTGCTGTCACGGGCGCAGGTCGCGACGGCGCGCGGTCGAACACGCTGAACCACGAGGTCACCGCATGCTGCAAGCCGGCCTTCAGGCAGCGCTGGCTGAATGTTTCCAAAGCGCCGTGGTCGTGAATGCCGATGTCCCCGCCATGGTCGCGCAAGGCGGCGGGCGCGGCCATCATGCAGCACGGGTCGTTGGCTGCCACGAAAACGTTCGCCCGCGATATCAAAGGCGCGGGCACCACACGGGCAAGGGCCGGCCGCCATGGCTGGTCGGCACTGGCGTGGCTCGGCATGAGGCCGATGGAGCGCACGCGGTCCAGCGCCGTCCTGTCGCCGTGACGCGGCTCGCCGATCACCATTGCGCCGGCGGTGGCCACCCCCTCAACGCCCACCATGCGGGCGAGCGCTGTCAGGGTACGCCTGTCGTGGCACACCATTTCGGGCGCGAGGAACAGGATCGGCCTGTCGTGAGCGGTAAGGTCGGCAAGGCTTTCGCCGTCCGCCACAAGGGCCGCGCCGTCGGGCAGACTGGCCACAAGCGCCCCGTCAGCCTCCCCGCCCACCACGCAAACGCCGAACGGCAGCGGGTCGGCAAAAGGTGCATCGGGCGCAAGGGGGAAGAGCAAAGGGTCGAGCCCTTCGTCCTTCACCACCCTGTGGCGGATCACAGAGGGGATTGTGGGGTGATTTGCCTCGATGGCGGGCACGGCGGGCGGGCCTTTGGGCAGCACCCCGTCAAGGTCTTGGGAGGTGGCGGCATTGATGAGCCAGCGCTCGCCCCCAGGCTGCGGGTCCACAGCGATCATCCCGCCACCGCAGGCACCACGGCAAAGACTGGTAAGTGTGGGCACCATATCGGCCGCAAGGGTGAGATCGGCGGGGCCGTCCGTCCGCTCTGCGTGCATCTCCAACAGCGCGGCAACCGCGGGCCGAAAATTGGGCTCGGCCCCTGTGGCATCGGTGATGTCGAGCCTGTAGCGCAGCCGCCTTGGCCGGGAGGACGCTGCCGCCAACAGCCGAGCGGACAGGTGGGGCAAACCGCTCGCTCCCCCTGCCATGGCCAGCGTCTCCGCCTCATGAAGGCCGCCGCGTAGGAGGGATGGGAACGGCAGAAGGTCACACACCGGACCCGCGTCCGTCTCCATCACCAGGAGGACGGGCGCTGCCGGCTGGGCCAAGGGCAGCGACACAATCCCCTCCCGCAATGGTCCCTCCGCGCCGACGATGTGAAGCGGCGTCCCTGCCTGGATCGCCGTCACGGCGGAGACGGCGCCGTCGGTGCGCAGCCTCAAACGGTGACTGTCGGCAAGCCAGGCATCGGCAATGGCCCTGCCCAGTGTGGCAAGGGGGCGGCCTGTGGGTTGGGGCTTCACCGGCAGCCTTTGGCCCGCAAACGTCAACAAAGCGTCTGGCCGATAGCGTTCTGACGTCAGCGCCAAGAAGCCTTCGACTGCGCCAAGATCGATGGCAAAGCCTTTAGGCTCGCGATCGTCGCCCACAGAGGCGTCCGCATCAGGCCTTGGGATGGTGCGGGGCCAGGCGGCCACAGCGTGCTCGCCGACCAAAAGTGCGATGGGCTCGTGGGCCGATGGGCCGTGGGCCCAGCCTTCGTAAACGCCTCCCACCGCACGGTCGAGGACAAGGTGAGCCTGCGTCGCGTCGATCGGCTCGGGCGGCGGGGGGACAGGCGGCACACCCTTGCGCCGCCATCGCTTGGGCCAGATCACAGGCCGACGGCGCGCTGCTCTGCCAACCACAGGTCAGCAAAGTCCACATCCTGGCAATTCTCAAACCACGGGCCGCCGTTGGTGTAGTGGATGGCAGCGGGGGGTTCGGCAGGGGCATCGTATTCGCCCACAAGGAAGTTCCAGGTGCGGTCGAGGGCGCCGATGTCCTCATCCGCCAGCCAAGAAAAGCGGTGGAGGAAGGCCGGCGTTTGGGTGTTGACCACCTCGGGCGTCAACGCTTTCACCTTGGGATGACGCCCATCGAACAGAATGAACGAGGACCAGTTCTTGCGCGGGTAAGTGGCCTGCACCCGCCCGTCCATCTTCACCGCCTGGCTCGGCGTATAGTCATGCTGGACCACGTGAACGGCTTTGCCTGCCTCGATCCCCTCAAGCACCTGCCAGACGTCGCGGGTGAAGACGAAATCGCAGTCCACGAAAATGCACCAGTCATCCGCGGCGGCAAGGTAGGGGGTGAGAAACCGTGTCAGGGAAAACGCCGTTGCCGCACCGCGGTCCGCCGGGCGCGAGTAAAGCCCAAGCTCACGCAAGGCGTCTTGCTTCAACGGATACACGGAAACAGGTTTTGACACATGTCGAAGCAACGAATGCCGGCATACCTGCCATGCTGAATCTTCGCGCGCGTCGTAGCCAACGTAAATCTTCACGAAGGCAATCCCTTTGTTGCTGGCCATAGGGCAGGTTTTCGCCCAAAGCCAAGGTAAACGGTGTGACAGGTGCGACCGCTCTTTTGGCACATTTGTCGGTCAGGAGGTGGTGACATCAATTTGGCCAATGCGTATTTCTGACCCCATGTGGAGTTTTGCACCGAAGGGCGCCGGACGGATGGACCGGACGGCGGCAACGTCGTGACGGAGGCGGTCGAAGGGTACATTGAATCCCTGTCGGGTGGTGTCGTCCGCGGTTGGGTATGGCGTCCCGACGCGGGGGACAACCCCCTCGTGGTCACCGCCAAGCTTCGCGATACCGTGCTTGGCATGTGCCGGGCGGACCAGTTTCGCGATGACCTTGCCGCCATGGACAAGCGCGGCGGCGCCTGCGGCTTTTCCATCGCCCTTTCCCCCGATGCTCTGGAGCGCGCCCGCAAGCACCTGTCCACCGCCCCTGACACGGTGACGCTGGACTTTTTTGTGGAGCTTTTTTCCGACGGCCGCGCCCACGGCCGCACCCTGTGGCGCTCCCTCCCCCACAAGGCCTTCCGCCAACTCTACGACACCGATAGGCCGAATGAAGGGGGTCCGGCACAGACCTTCCTGGGCGTCCTCGACAGGGTGGACGACACCGCCATCAGCGGCTGGTTCTGTGTGCCCTCCAGCGGTGTGGACGGGCCTGTGGCGGTGGAGCTTTTCCTGGACGAGGTGTGGGTGGACACCACAGTCGCGGGCAATCCCTCCCTATCCCAACAGCTGGGCGGGCGCTTGTCCGGCGGGGCGCCTTTGACCAAGACCATGCGCTTTCGCTTCAAGACCCCCGACGAACTGCGCGATGGGCGCCTGCACACCCTCTCGGTCGGCATAGTGGGGCAAACGATCAGCCTTATCGACAAGCCACTCACCGTGCGCATGAAGCCAAAGCGCGAGGCCGATGGCTTTGCCATGCCCCCCATCGATGGGGATGGCGAGGCGGGCGCCCCTGCCGCCGACGGTCCCCGCCGCGGCCAGTACGAACGGTGGATTGAGGCAACCGAACCTGCCAGAGCGCCATCCGGCACACACGCGGCCGTCACCGTCCTTGTGGAAAGCCGCACAGGCACCAGCGCTGAGCGACGCGCCATCGACACCACCCTCAGTGCCATTGCCGCCCAGGAGGGTGCGGCCGCCAAAGCCATCGTCTACGGACCCTCCGCAGCCCCTGGCAAACGCACGTTCGGCGCGGCCCTTGAGGAAGCCGACGGGCCTTACATTGCCCTATGCAAGGCCGGCGACATTCTGGCGACCCATGCTCTCATGGAGCTTGTGGCCAAAGCGTCGGCGCACCCCGAAGCGTCCATGGTCCTTGCCGACGATGACGTGCTCGACCGCACCGATATGCGAAGGCGCCCACGGTTCAAGACCGCCTACTGCGCCGACCGCGCCCTCACCGATGATGTGTTTGGCGGCATCACCCTTCTCCGCACAGCCCGTGCCCGCGCGGTGATGGACGACAGCCCCCGCCCCCTCGACGGGACCACCCTTGCCATCAAGCTTGCACGGCGGGAGGGCGCGAAGAGCGTGCTGCACCTTCCCCGTGTCCTTGCCCACAGGCGCCTTGCAAGCCTTCAGGAGGCGCGCTGGCAACAGCCTTTCATCGCCGCACTTCTTGCCGCCGAGGCAGGGGCGCAAACGCCCCCTCGCCTTGTGGAGACCGCAGGCCGCCGTGTGATCTGGCCACAGCCGCCGGCCGGCCAGGTGATGTCCATCATCATCCCCACAAAGGACAGGGCCGACCTGTTCGAGCCTTTGGTGATGGCGCTTTTGGCGCAGGGCGCGGACAGGGCCATCGAAATCATCATTGTGGACAATGGCAGCGAGGCGCCCGAAACCTTTGCCGCATTGCGCAGGCTTCAGCGCGACGACCGGGTGACAGCCCTTCAAATGCCAGGCCCGTTCAACTTCTCGGCCCTCAACAATGCTGCGGTGCGCGCGGCAAAGGGCAATCTCCTCGTCTTCATGAACAACGACATTGCCGAACCTGCCCCCGGCCTGCTGGATGAGTTGGCGCGCCAGGCCAGCCGGCCGGATGTTGGCGTTGTGGGCGCGCGGCTCAGCTACCCCGACGGCACCAACCAGCACTGTGGCGTCATGCTGGGGATTGGCGATGTGGCCTCCCACATCCTTCGCACCCATGCCCACCTCGGCACGGCCGACCATGGCCGCTTCCGCCACGTCCAAACGGTCTCTGCGGTGACGGCGGCACTGATGGCCATGCGCCGCGCGGTGTTTGAACAGGTGAGCGGCTTCGACGAGGCCCTCAGCGTTGCCTACAACGACGTGGACCTTTGCCTGCGCGTCAACGCGGCCACAGGCCTCAGAACCCTCTACACACCCTTTGCCAGGGCCTATCATCGCGAATCCCAATCCCGCGGCCACGACACCTCCCCTGAAAAGCGCGCACGGCTCGACAGGGAGAAGGCGCTGATGGTCTCGCGCTGGGGCGAAAGGCTGTTGAACGACCCCTACCTCAGCCCCAACCATTCCCTCAAAAGCCGTGACCTTGAGGTGGCAGTTCCGCCCCGCCACGGCGACCGCGACGCCCCCTTTCGCCTGCCGGAAACGCGCCCCTCCCAGGCGGCGGAGTAACGTAGACGCCATTGGGTAGGGTTTTGTTAAGCATGTCCGTTCACTCTTTCGCTGCAAGACGCGGAGGGCGGCATGGCAATTCACGGTGTTTTCATCAGCTCAAAGACCACCGACGGCGGCGAGGTGGATAAGATCTTGCGAGGCCTCTTCAGCGAGGTCTATCGCGTGGGCGTGGAGTTCTGGCTGGTGGACAGCGGGCGCTCGGCCGAACAGGTGGTGGATGCGGTCAAACCGGCACTCAAGCCCACCGACAAGGTGTTTGTGGCAGGCCTCACCCGTGACATCCGGCCCGTGCTATCCATTGCGGCTGAAGTGTGGCTCAACGCACCGCAAAGAACCTGGCATCGCTCCGGCGCGGCAGGCCTTGGCGAGGCACCGTCGGAAGGCTCGCCATTTGCCATTGCCGCCTGACCACGACGGACCTTTGTGAGGGGCGCG
>JBCDCF010000160.1:0-7479 GCA_039182345.1 Pseudomonadota bacterium | reverse complement strand
GCGGGTTCGTTGTGGGATGGGGGGGGGCGCCGCCGGTGTGGGCGGCGCCGGCCTGTTGCGTCAGTAGTCGCGCGAGGGCTTGGGGTAGAGCTTTTCAGGCTCCTGGAGGACACCCACCACATTGTCTTGATCGACGATCTTGGTGGGGATCTCGATCCACCCGCCCTCGAACTCGCCATTCAAAGCATCAAGGGTTGCGTGCATGGCGGCCTGGCCCATCAGGTAGGGCGTGGTGTTGACGGTGGCGGTGATGTTGCCGGCCGCCATCTCCTCAAGACCTGATGTGTCGCCGTCATTGCCCAAGATCTTGATGTCGCGACGGCCCAAAGCTTTCGCGGCGAACGACGCACCGATCGCCATGTAATCGTTGGCGGCGAAGATGACGTCGATATCGGGGTTGGACTGGAGCATGTCCATGGCCGCCGTGTTGCCGCCTTCAACGTTCCACTTGCCGTCCACGGAGGTGACGACGTTGAACTGGTCGTTGCCGTCAATGCCGTCCAAGAAACCGCCGACGCGCTCGGTGGAGTGGTAGCCCGGCTGACCTTCGATGACGCCCACCTGCATGGTGTCATCACCCGCCTTTTCGATCAGCCAGTCGGCGAGTTTGTGGGTGCCGTTGCGCTGGCTGTAGCCCACGACGCCGTGGATGGGGGTGGGGAAGTTGGGGATGTCAGAGTTGATCATCACCACGGCAAGGCCCTTGTCCACCGCCTGTTTCAGGAGGGGGGCGGCAGCAAACTCATCATGGGTGCCGAAGATGATCGCATCCACATCTTGGGTGAGAACGTCTTGGATCATGCCCATCTGACCGTTGATGTCGGCGCCGGACTGGGGGGCGAGCATGAAGACATCCACGCCCTTGTCTTCGGCGACCGCTTTGATGCCTTCGCCAATGGCAATGTAGTAATTGAACTCGGTTGCGGGCGGCATGTAGGCAATGCGCAAGTCGCCGTCGTTCTCAAGGGCTTCCACGGGTGCCTGGGCGCCGTCTTGGAGCGGCTTGGGGGCAGGATAGTCCGCTGCCAAAGCGGGACCCGCCACCATCAATGCCACGAAGGCGACCCCCGTGAGGAAATGCGTCTTCATCAATTGTCCTCCCAATGTGTGGCCGATGCCGGTTTGTGCATCTGCGCCGTTGTGCACGCGGGTCCGTCCGCGCGTTTGGTTTTGTCCCCGCGCTCAGCCGGCGAAGGGTGTGTCTTCAAGCCCGCGCACGCCGGGGCGGACGGCCAGGAGCGCGCCCGCAAGGGGCTCGTTCGCAAGGGCGGCCTCATCGGTCCCAAGGCGCGAGGTGGTGATGTAAAGGGTGGCAAGATCGTCCCCGCCGAAGGCGCAGCAGGTGGGCTTCCACACAGGCACGTCGATCACGCGGTCGATGGCGCCGTCGGGGGCAATGCGCACCACGCGCCGGCCCTCCCACTCAGCGTTCCAGACACCGCCGTCCTCATCCACGCACGAGCCGTCGGGAAGGCCGGGCTCGCCGGTCATGTCGGCATGGACGCGTTCCCCGCTCACCGCCCCCATCGCAAGATTATAGTCGTAGGCGCGAATGGTCTTTTGGGGTGTGTCGGCAAAGAACATCGTCCGCCCGTTTTTGGAAAAACAGGTGGAGTTGGCACAGGTCACACCGGTGATGATGGTGGTGACGGTGCCGTCGGGGTCGAGACGGACGACGGTGCTGTCGGCCTCTCCCGTGCCCTCGTTCATGCCGCCTGCGATGAGGCGGCCCTGCCGGTCGGTGCGTCCATCATTGAGGCGCGTGTGCGGATTGTCTGGCTCGAAGGGGGCGATGGTCTCTTCAGCGCCGGTCGCGGGGTCGTAGGTGGCGAGGCGGTCCGAAAACGCGGCCACAAGACCGCCTGTCTTGCGCGGGGCAAAGCAGCACAGCTTGCCAGGCGTTACGAAGCTCTCGGTGTGGCCGGTTGCGGGGATATGGCGCCACAGCCGCTCGCCAAAGATGTCGGTCCACCACACCGCGCCGTCGGCGGGGTTCCACAGAACGCCTTCGCCGTGCAGATTCTGTGCGTGATGTACCAGCTGAACGTCCGACATGTGCGTCCTTGTCGAATGCGGCTTCCGTGTGTTGGTGGTAACTGGTATATCAGATATCAGATGGCGTCAAGGGGCCAAGGACGACGTGCGCCCTGTGCCCAAACTGAGGGGAAGTCCTTATGGCGATCGCCCGCCCCAAATCGCTGACCGAGAGCGTCACGGAGCACCTGCGCGCGCAGATCGTCTCCGGCGAGCTCGGCCTTGGCGAACACCTGTCAGAGCGCCGCCTTGCCGAAGCGTTGGAGGTGTCGAAAACCCCTGTGCGCGAGGCGCTTGTGCAGCTTCGGGGGGAGGGTCTTGTGCAGATCATTCCGCAAAAGGGCGCCGTGGTGTTCACCTTAAGCGCGCGGGAGGTGATTGAGATTTGCGAGTTTCGTCTGGCGCTGGAGACGGCAGCGCTCCGCCTGGCCTTGGAGCGCGATCGCAAAGGGCTGCACGGCGCCATCGCAGCGGTGGTGGGGCGCATGGAAAAGGCCATGAAAGCAGGGCGCACGACCGACTATCTCGACCTCGACACCGCCTTCCATGCCGCCTTTTTCGCCCATTGCGGCAACACCTATCTGCGCGAGAGTTACGAGCGCTATGCCGGAAAGATCGCGGCCTTGCGCACCCATCTGGCGCAAAAACCGTCCCACACGCGCCTGTCCTTCGATGAGCATGTGCGCCTGCGCGATGTGTTCGCCGACGGGACGCTGGAGGAGGTCACGGACATTTTGGGCGAACACATCGGCCGCACCCGCGCCACCTATGCCGCCGAAGTGGAGGACATTGCCCGCGCCGATGCCGAACGGGCGGCGTGAGCGGATCGCCCATGGCTTCAGCGCCCGGATTGGGCCACTGTGACGGGCAAAAGCGCCCAAGGGAGACACGATGCTCTTCGACCACCGCACCTACGTTTGCCGTGCAGGCACCATCAAACTTCACCTTGCCCTTTATGAGGAGCATGGCCTTGCCGCCCAAACCAGGCACCTTGGCCAGCCGCTCCTTTATGCGGTGACGGAGACGGGGGACGTGAATGCCTACGTTCACGTCTGGGTCTACAAGGACGCGGCCGATAGGGAGGCCCGCCGCGCAGCCATGGTCGCAGACCCCGAGTGGCAGGCGTACCTGAAAATCAGCCGGGAGGCGGGCTACCTCATCAGCCAGGTGAACAACCTGATGACGCCTGTTTCCTTCTTCGCTCACCAGGCGCCGTAAAGCCGGCCTCAAGGTCTCGCGCGTTCTGACGTCTTCACCGGTTGCGCGGCGGGGTCAGTACAGTTCTCGCATTCCGGTGGGGGTCTCGATCATGGCGCGATAGCGCACCCGAGGGCCCTCAGCGACGGCGGGCGGGTGGTCGATCGAGAGTTCGGCATAGAGCGTCTCGATGGTGGCAGGGTCCGGGTGCTCAAGGGTGAACCCGTGGAGGCGCGCACCGAGATCGGGGATCGAGGCCATGGCGGTGGGCTCGTCCCGACGGTCGATGATGGAGGGGGCCGCCCCGTCGAGGGGAAGCGACCCGTCGGCGGGAATGGCGAATGCAAATGTCGGCGCGTCGAACGGCAGGGGGACCGTGTCGCCGAAAAGTGCGGGGTGGGCGGCCACAACCGCCTCGATCCCATCAACGCGGGCAACCCAGCCGCGCAGGCGCCGTCCATCGTCCCAGTCCGCCCGCACACTGTCCTCTTTGTCGAGGCCGAACCAACGCGCCCGGCCCGGATCGACCCCTGCCGGATCGCGCGCGATGATTTCCAGATAGACACGACCGCCGAGCTGAAGCCGGTGATTGTGGGTGCCCATGTAGGTGTGACGTGTCCCGAACGGCACGTCGATGTCGAGGCACTCGCGCACGTGGGCGACCCCTTCGGCAAGGGTCGGTGCGATGACGGTGATGTGGTCAAGCTGCAGCACAAGGTCTCCTGCGTGAGCCAGGGGGTGGCCGTATCAGAGGCGCGGCCCGCAACTCATGGCTTGTGGATGGTCAGGTAGTCCTGAACTTGCTTCAAAGGTCTTTTCGGGGCCCAGAAGTGTTCGGCAACGAACGCGGTGATCTCGCGGCGTTGTGCTTCGTTATAGGGGTGCCCATCAGGGTAAAGCAAGATCATCCAGACCACGGCCATGAACGTGAAGAAGTCATCGCACCGAAACGCAACGGACTGCGTTCGCTGGGTGAACTGCGCGTTCGCGAAGAGGGGCTGCGCCGCCAGCTGTTCCTGGAGCGCCAACAGGTTCTGCGTGTTGCGGTGGCCGAAGAACTTGTGGGCGAAGTGGTTGTAGAGCCATGTGGTGGTGTACGGCTCCGTGGTGGTGGATGACATGAGCGCCATGTGGATTGCGCCAGGCGAGCGCAACATGACCTCGTAGAGCGTTGCAGCAAACGAGGGCCAATCGGTAGCATCGCAATAGTAAAGGGCATGGTGCAGCACAATCAGGTCGAAAGTGTCGTTGCCGAGCCTTTCAGCGCATGTGCGGCGGGCAGCGGCCGGGGAGAAGAGGTCAGCGGTATAGTCTCCCTCCACCACGTGAACGCCGTCTAGCATTTGCCTTCCGATCCGCGCGCGCACAACGTCAAGGGCGCTGCTGTCGGCATCAAACAGCCAAAGGCCGCCGCGGGAGGCAGCGCTCAGGAGGCGGAACTGTGGCTCATCGCTGGAGCCGATCGACAGGGACCGCAGCGGCCTGTCTTCAGGCACGGCGCGGTGGAGGGCGCGCAGCACGCCCATCAGGTCGGAGGCAACGTCAGACTTCTCGTTGGTGTGCCGCGCCCACAGTTTGACCTGGCGCCGCAGCGGAACCTCTGCGGCGCTGAGGCCTGTCTCGATCAACGCTTCGGTGATGGGTTCGGGCGCTTTATCGCGTGTCTCAGTCTCAGCCGACAAACCTCACCCCATCCCTCGTCATCGTCCTTGCCCCCACGGCCCATGGTGGTGGATGCAGGGTGCTCGCGTGGTGCCAACTGCGCATAGCGCTCTCACGGAAGCGGTTGGCGCACAGCATCGTCCGTCCGCGAGGCCATTGTGTTCGCTCCCCCGGACCCCAATCAAGGGCAGGAACGGCATTGCCCCAATCACTGGGGCGGCGGGGTCCGGCGGGATTTGGTGAGAAACGGGATGAGGAGCGCCAGAAGGCTGATGCGCACAAGATGGTGCAGCGCCACGTAGGCAGGGTCGTAGCCAAGGGCAAGACCGATGGCGGCCATCGCCTCCACCCCGCCTGGCGCAAACGCAATCCACACCTGGCCCAAAGGGAGGTTGAGCGCCTGGCTGACCAGGACGGCGGCCACAGCGGACACGCCAATGGCGGTCCCCACCACCACCGCCGTCGCGCCGGTGTGGCGCAAAAGCCGCCTGATCCCGATGCCTGTGAAGCGGCTGCCGATCACCGATCCTGTGATGGTGAAGCCGGCAAACAGCAGCCAGTCGGGCGGGTAGCCGTGGACGAGCCCTGTCACGTGGGCAACGGCGCTGACCGCCATCCCGCCGAGGAGATAGGCGGCGGGAAATGCCGTTCGCTTCAAAACCAGTGCCGCGCCGACCCCAAGTGCTGCAAGGATGACAAGGGCCGGGAGGCCAAACACCGGTCCTGGCTCGATCTCAAAGGGTGTGCCGCCGAAGCCGCGCAAGGAGAGGGGGAGGACAGCCGCAATCACCAAAAGCCGCATGGACTGCATGACGAGGATGTCCTCAGCCCGTCCCCGTCCTTCCGCGGCAATGGACAGGGCGAGCGACATGGTGCCGGGGGAACTGGCAAGCACTGCCGTGTCGGTGTCGTAGCGAAACACGGTGCGTAGGAGCCAAACGCCAAGCCCGAGGGTGAGGAGGACGGACAGGCACAAAGCCCCCAAACTCAACGCGAACGTGCCTGCCTCCCCCAGCACACCCCCATCGAAGCCTGAGCCGAGGGACAGGCCGATGACGAGAAACCCCGCGTCCCTCAGCCGGGTGTCCATGGCAAGGGTGGCGCCCGACCAGGCGGCGATGGAGGTGACGAGCGCAGCGCCGATCAAAGCCGCTGCGGGCAGACCCAAAAGCGTGGCGACCGCGGCGCCCCCAAGCCCCAGAAGGAGGGTGAGTGCGACGCGGCCGGCCTTGCCGCCGATCATTGCTTGGGCGTGTCCCCCTCGGAGGCAGCGGCCAGCTTGCGCCGTGCCCGCCGCCCGGCAACGAACGGCAGGGCGACGACAATGGCGGCGAGCCCATAAAGGATGATGCTCTTCCAGCTGACGATGAGGATCGACCAGTCCCCGGCAGAGATGGACAAAGCCCGCCGCAAGTTGTCCTCAAACAGCCCGCCAAGCACGAAGCCGAGGATCACGGGCGCCAAAGCAAAGTCCAGCTTGCGTAAGATCCACCCGAAGATCCCCAAGATGATGATGAGATAAAGGTCGAACGGGTTGCCGACGATGGAGTAGACGCCGATGAAGGCCAGGACCGCAATCAACGGCGTCAGGTAGTGCTGCGGGATGGTGAGCATGCGCGCAAACAAGCCCACCAGCGGCAGGTTGATGATGAGGAGCGCCACATTGCCCACATACATGGAGGCAATGAGGCCCCAGGCGATCTCCGGCCGCTGCTCAAACATCAACGGCCCGGGCTGCACGCTGAACAACAAGAGCGCGCCAAGGAGAATGGCCGTTGTGCCCGACCCTGGGATGCCAAGGGTCAGCATCGGCACCATCGCCCCGCCGGCGGCGGCATTGTTGGCCGCCTCGGGCGCGGCAAGCCCCCGCACATCGCCTTTGCCGAACTCCTTCGCGTCCGCCCCCGCCGAACGCTTCTCCGCGCCATAGGCAACGGCGGAGGCGACCGAAGCGCCTGTGCCCGGCAAGATCCCGATGAAGAAGCCGATGAAGGCGGAGCGCAAGATGGTGAACTTCGTCTTGGCAAGGTCCGACCAGCGCACGAAGGAATTGTCCACCGGCAGGGATTTCAGCTTGCCCGTCACCTGCTGTTCCACAAGGTGGATGAGTTCAGCCACGCCAAACAGGCCGATCACCACCACAAGAAAGTCGATCCCCGCCAAAAGGTCGGGTATGCCGAAGGTGTAGCGGGGCACGCCCGTGTTGGCGTCGATCCCCATGGTGGCGAGCATCAGGCCGATGAGAGCGGCAATCAGCGTCTTCGCCGGGTTTTTGCCCACAAGGGAGGCCAGCAGCGCAAACGCAAACACCATCAGCGCCACATAGTTGGACGGTGTGAAGGTGACGGCGAAGGAGGCGAGCGCAGGTCCGAACAGCGACAGGAGGATGACCGCGAACGTGCCGCCGATGAAGGAGGCGATGGCCGAGAGCGACAGTGCGCGCCCGGCTTCCCCTCGTCGGGCCATGGGGTTGCCGTCGAGCGTTGTCATCACCGCGCTCGCATCGCCAGGCACGTTGAGGAGGATGGAGGAGATGCGCCCCCCATACTCGGCCCCATAGTAGATGCCTGCCAGGAGGATGAGCGC
>JBCDCF010000159.1:0-7501 GCA_039182345.1 Pseudomonadota bacterium | reverse complement strand
GGGCAAGCCCTTCAAGCGCTGCCTGGTAGAGCTGGCTTGGGTGTCGCGGTTCAGGCCCTGCGCCAGGAAACACCATCGCCCAGGATACGTTTGAGGGCCTGCCATAGAGCTCGCCATTGATGAAGTTCGCGATCCGCCCGAAGAAAAGCCCCAACGGCACCACCACGCCCAGCACGTCGAAAAAGGTGAGCGCCGGCACCTTTTTGACCCGCGCGAAGATGAGCACGGCCACCACAACCCCCAGAAGGCCGCCGTGGAAGGCCATCCCCCCTTGCCAGATCATCAACGCTTCCCGAGGATGCTGAAGATAATACTGAGGGTTGTAGACAAGGACGAAGCCAAGCCGCCCGCCGATCACAATGCCGAGGGTTGCCCAGGTGATCAGATCGTCAAGATCGCGCGCCTGAGGTCGGGGCCGCTCGCCCCACAAACTGGCGCGTGAGGCCAGCCAGCGGGCGTAGAGCCAGCCGAGCACAATGCCTGCGATGTAGGCCAAAGCGTACCAGCGGATGGCGAGGGGGCCGATCGAAATGGCGACCGGATCGAACACGGGGAACGGGATGGCCAGTTGCATCAAGCTCTCGCAGAATGGAGAAACATCCTATATCGCTTTGAGTGCGATGCGTGCGCGAGGGCAGCGTCTATCCCGCGCCTTCGCATGGCCGACCATAGTGCAGTCAAGCGCGGCCCAGCTGTGCGCACCAGACGGAGAGGGTCATGACCCACACCAATAACCGGCTTGTAGACGAGATTGCGCGGCTTGCCACCGACGCTGCGGCCGTGGCCCAAGGTGCGCGCCGCGAGGTGGAAACCGTCATGCGCAGCCAGGTGGAGCGGCTGTTGTCGGAAGCCAATGTGGTTCACCGCGATGAGTTCGAGGCCGTCAAAGCCATTGCCGTGCGCGCTGCCGACGAGGCCGACAGTCTGCGCGCGCGTCTTGATGCCTTGGAAAGCCGTCTGACGAAGGAGCCGTTATAGGACCGTGGACGAGGAGTCCACGGCGGCTTTTCTCAGAGCGCGATATTTGTTCTCCTGCCGAAGACGCTGAGGGATTCGGGTTTCCCCGACAGACAGCGTGCACCACGGCGTCGTCCCAGACGCGGCCCCACTTTGGGCTGGCCGCGCGGGCTTGAAAGGATCAGCGATGAGCTTGATCGACCACGACGAATTCTCGATCTCCGTCAATCCCATCGACCGTATTGAAGAGGTGGCGAACGGCAACGATTGGACCTACGAGCGCGCAGGCGATGACGAGATCACCATCTCCATCGCAGGCCGTTGGAGCGCTTACCATGTGGCATTCACCCACATGGAGGAGTTTGATTCCCTGCACCTGGCCGTTGCCTTCGACCTTAAGGTGACCGAGCCGCGGCAAACCGAGGTGGTGCGCCTTCTCGCCCTTGTGAACGAGCGCATGTGGATGGGTCACTTCGACCTGTGGAGCAAGGAAGGCGTCGTCATCTTCCGCCACACACAGCTTCTGACGAGCGAGGAGTTGCCAGGCGCGGCCCATGTTCAAGCGCTCCTCTCCCACGCGGTGGAAACGTGCGACTGCCACTATCAGGCCTTCCAATTTGTGGTGTGGGCCGGCAAGAGCGCGGCTGAAGCCCTCGACAGCGCCCTTTTTGAGACCCATGGCGAGGCCTGACGGGAGGCCCCTTGTCGTCCTCTAGCGCGCGATCGGCCATCACGCCCGAACGCCCCCTCGTCCTGGTGGGTGCGGGAAAAATGGGCGGCGCCCTCCTTGAAGGCTGGCTGAGTGCCGGCAGGGCGCCTCAGACCATCCTTGTGGTCGACCCCGACCCCGTTGGGCCTTTGATGAAGACCGATGGGTTGCGCGTGGTGGCCGAGCCCCCAGCAACCCCCGGCGCGGCCGTGGTCCTTGCGGTCAAACCCCAGGTGATGGGAGAGGTTCTGCCGGCGGTGAAGCGGGTGTGCGATGAGGCGACCGTCGTCATCTCCGTCGCCGCAGGGACCACCATTGCCACGCTGGAGGCGCTGGGCCCGGGTCCCAAAGTGCGCACCATTCCCAACACACCGTCCGCCGTCGGCAAGGGGATGACCGTTGCCGTCGCCGTTGATGCGCAAGAGGCCGATATTGCCCTTGCCGATGACCTCCTGAAGGCCGTCGGGCTGGTGCGCTGGGTGGACCGGGAAGAGCTGATCGACCCTGCCACGGCGGTCTCCGGCTCAGGCCCTGCCTATGTTTTTCACCTGGTGGAGGCTCTGGCCGAGGCGGGCATCAAGCAAGGGTTGCCGAAGGACGTTGCCGAGGTGATCGCCCGTCAGACCATCATCGGCGCAGGCGCTTTGCTCGAAGCTAGCGCCCTTGACCCAGGCACCTTGCGCCAGAACGTGACCTCCCCTGGCGGGACGACGGCTGCGGCACTCGGCATACTGGCGGACAGCGGTGCGCTGCGCGATTTGATGGGGCGTGCTGTGGACGCAGCCACGCGCCGCTCGCGCGAACTGGGCGCGGCGGACTGACACGCCGCTCACCGGTTGCGGCGTCTAACGCAGCGATGGTGACGAGGGAGAGTGGACGTGAGCCAGGCCGACCGCACTGAGGACGCGACCCTTCGCGATCAGATCATCGATGCCACGTTCGATCTTCTTGCCGACCGCCCCTTCCATGAGGTGACGACGGTGGCGATCGCCCGCCACGCGGGGATCAGCCTTGCCGTCCTTGCCGCGCACTTTCCCACCCGCGGCCACATCATCGATGCGTTCGCAAGGCGGATCGACCAGGAGGTGCTTGCCGTCGACACATCGGACATGGCCGACGAGGCACCGCGCGAGCGCCTGTTCGATGTGTTGATGCGCAGGATCGATGCCCTCAGCCCCTACCGTGCGGCCCTGGCAAGCCTGATGCGGGCGGCACGGCGCGACCTTGCGGTTGCGGCATACTTCAACGGCATCGAGGTGCGCTCCCAGAGCTGGATGCTGGCGGCGGCGGAGATCGACGCCACAGGCTGGCGCGGCAGGCTCGCCATCCAAGGCCTTGCGGTCGCGTTCGCAAGGGTGTTGCGCACCTTCGTGAAGGAAGACGATCCGGGCATGCCGCGCACCATGGCCGCCCTCGACAAGGCCTTGCGCGAGCTTGAGAGCCAGCATGCGCGCTTTGCCCGCGTGTTCGGCGATGCCATCCATGCCGGCCGCGCCGAACCTATGGACAGCGTCTCCCCTGCCCCACAGGCGAACGGCGCCGACCACGCGCCCGCAGCCCCCGTCGCGGAGGACGCGCCCGCACCGGAGGCTGAAGCTGAGGCGGATGCCGGGGCGGCGACCGATCTTGACCTTGGCCCCAAAGCGCCCGACGCTCCGCCCACTGAAGCTGAGGGCGCCACCGACGCCGTCACAGGCGAAAGCGCCGACACCTCAAGCAAGGCGGCTGACGAGCGTGAGGAGAGGGACACCCGTCCGGCCCCGCCAATGACGCCGCCCGCCGACGACGCGAAGGACCCATGAGCGACACCATCACCTTCGACGACTTTCTGGCCGTCGACATCAGAGCCGGCACCATCATCGCGGCAGAACACTTCCCAGAAGCCCGCAAGCCCGCCTGGAAATTGCGGATCGATTTTGGCCCCGAGGTGGGGGAGAAGCGCTGCTCGGCGCAGATCACCCACCACTACCAGCCAGAGGACCTTGTGGGCCGCCGCGTCATGGCGGTGGTCAACTTTCCGCCCCGGCAGATCGGACCCTTTATGTCCGAAGTGCTGACACTGGGCTTTGCCGACGACGACGGCCACATCGTGCTGGCACAGCCGGACAAACCCGTCCCCAACGGTGCGCGGCTGATGTAGCGCCGAGCGCTACTGAGGCAGGCGGATGGTCGCCCGCAAACCTCCCAAAGGACTGCGCGAGAGGGTGATGTCACCCCCCTGCCGGCGCGCAAGGTCCCTTGCGATGGTGAGCCCAAGCCCTGTGCCGCCGACATTTTGGTTGCGGCCGGTGTCGAGCCGCACGAACGGCCGGAACACCGATTCAAGCTGATCGTCAGGCACGCCCGGCCCGTCATCGTCCACGCAGATGGCAAACACGTCACCGTCCATGTGGGCGGACACGGCAACGGTATCGGCATGGACCGACGCGTTCGCCACAAGGTTTGCCACAATGCGGCGGGTGGCAAGGGGGCGTATATTGGCCTCCAGCGTCTCCTCCACATCCACGCGCACAGGCACCCCGCGCACCGCATCTTCCACGATGTGGGCAATCCTCACGTCCACGGCAGGCTCGTCGGCGCTCGCCTTGGCGAAGGTGATGTAGTCCTCAAGCATGGCCTGCATGGCGTCCACGTCTTCGGTGAGGGCGCTCACGTCGTCGGTCTGCTCCAGCAGCGCCAGTTCCAGGCGAAAGCGGGTGAGCATGGTGCGAAGGTCGTGGCTGACGCCTGCCAGCATGGTGGTGCGCTGTTCGATCTGTCTTTCGATGCGCTGCTTCATCTCGATGAATGCCCAGGCGGCCTGGCGCACCTCGATGGCCCCGTGGGGTCGCAGCGGTCCCACCGGACGGCCGCGACCGAAGCGCTCGGCCGCCGCGGCAAGCTCCTGGATGGGCCGCACCTGGTTCTTCAAGAACAACAGCGCGACAGCGATGAGGACCAGCGAGGTCCCCACCATCCACACAAGGGTGATGTGACTGTCGGAGGCATAGGTCTGGCTGCGACGGGTGATGATGCGCAGCGTCCCAACGTCAAGCTTCACGCGGATTTCCACGTAGCGCGGCGTCTCCGTGGTGTTGACCCAAAACGGCCTGTTCACGTGTTCGGAGATGCGCCGGCTCAGCGTGCGGTCGAGGAGTGAGAAGAACGGCTTTGGCGCAGGCGGGGGGAGCGGTCCTGCCTCAATCAGCTCCGCATCGGTAAAGAGCGTCAGCCGCGCCACCTCAACGATGCGCTCCCTCTCCTCGGGCGGTGCGCCCTCAAGAAGGTCGGAAACGGCGGCAATCTCCTCCGCGGTCGCCACCGACAGCCGCTCGGTCATGCTCTCCCAGTGGCGGTCCAGAAAGACGAACGCCACCACCGACTGGAGGATGATCATCGGCACGACGATGATGAGGAGAGAGCGGGCAAAGAGCCGCCGCGGCAGGCGCCGGCGCAGCCAATGTTCCACAGGTCGCGGCAAGCCGATGGCGCGCAGAACGCGGCGCCAGAGCGGCCTGATCCGCCGTTCACCTGTGGGAATGCTGGTCACGGCTCGTCAAGGTCGGCGAGGAGGCGGTAGCCCACACCGCGCATGGTCTGCAGGAAGCGTGGTTCTGCCGGGTCATCTTCCAGCTTGCGGCGGAGGCGGTTGATCTGCACGTCGATGGCGCGGTCGCCAAGGTCCTCGTCCGCCACCAGTTCGTGCCGTGCGATGGTGGCGCCGGGGCGGGCCGCGAACAGGCGCAGGAGCCTGCGCTCGCGGTCGGTCAGGCGCACGGTGGTGCCGTTGCGCGTCAACTCCTCCCGCCGCACGTCGAACGCAAACTCGCCGAAGGTGATGCGCCGTGCTGCTTCGGGCCTGTGGCGCATCAGGTTCGTCAGGCGAAGCGACAGTTCTCGCGGCTCGAACGGTTTGCCGAGATAGTCGTCCGCCCCAAGCTCCAAACCTTTGATGCGTTGATCGGGCTCGGACAGGGCCGTCAGCATCAAGATGGGGGTCGGACAGTCATCGCGAATGCCGGCAAGGAGTTCGAACCCGTCTTCGCCCGGCATCATCGCATCAAGCACGATGGCGTCGAACAACAGCCCCGCAAGCATCCTCCTCGCCTCGGCGGCGTCTTCCGCGGTGGTCACGCGAAAGCCCTGGTTGCGCAGGAAGCGCTGCAGGAGTGTGCGGATGCGCATGTCATCATCGACAATAAGGATGTGGCGCGCTTCATCGTCCTTTTGCGGCTCGCCACCATCGGCAACAGGCATGGGCGTCATGGTCGGCCCCCCTCGATGCGGCCGATCACATCGCCCCGCTCCGCCTCGTCCACCAGCCCTGCCAGGAAGTCGGCCACCACAGGGCGCGCCTCAGGTCCCACAGCGGCAAGGGCGGCATCGATCCGCGCGGTCTGGAGTGCGGCGAGGTGGCGGGCGAGCCGGCGGCCCTCCTCAGTGGTGTAAAGGTGCTTTTCCCGTCGATCCCTTTGGCCAGGCTCCACCTTGATCTGCCCATCGTCCACCAGCGTCTTCAACACCCGCGCCACCCCTTGCTTGGTGACCTTGAGGATGGACAACAGCTCCCCCACGGTGAGCCCCGGATTGCGATCGACGAAATGCAGGACCCTGTGGTGGGCACGGCCGTAGCCGGTCCGCGCCAGCGCCTCGTCGGCAAGGCCAACAAAATCACGATAGCCGAAAAACATCCGCTCGATCAGGTCGAAAGCCAGGTCGGAGGCCCCGTCGGGCGATTTTTTTATGTCAACCATATTGACGTATTACGCAAGTTCGCATACCTATCACCCCCAAGGAGTGGCGACATATGTCGCAATCAACGCTCCATACGAAATAATATTTCGTTCGGTCGCATTTTCATGTGGTCGGAGCGAAACGGCGGCAGCGGGCCGACGAACCTTTGGAGGGCGAGAGCATGGCGGTTCCTTTCGATCAGCGCGACGGTGAGATCTGGGTGGACGGATCGTTCATCCCCTGGTCGGAGGCGAAGGTGCACGTTTTGACCCATGCGCTGCACTATGCCAGCAGCGTGTTCGAGGGCGAGCGCGCCTATGGCGGCGCCATCTTTGAAAGTGAAGCTCACACCGACCGCCTTTTTGCCTCCGCCAACGCCATGGGGTTTGAGATCCCCTATAGCAAAGCCGAGATCAATGCAGCGAAGGCGGAAAGCCTTGTGCGCAACGGCCTTGTGGACGCCTACATCCGGCCCGTCGCCTGGCGCGGCAGTGAGATGATGGGCGTTTCGGCGCAGAAGAACACCATTCATGTGGCGATCGCGTCCTGGGCGTGGCCCAGCTATTTCGACCCGTCGGCGCGCGAGCGCGGCATCAGACTCGACCTGTCGGACTGGCGTCGGCCCGATCCGAGGAGTGCGCCGTGCCACGCCAAGGCTGCAGGCCTTTACATGATCTGCACCTTGTCCAAGCACGCCGCCGAATCGAAGGGCTATGCGGACGCCTTGATGCTGGACTATCGCGGCCATGTGGCCGAGGCGACGGGCGCCAACGTCTTCTTCGTGAAGGATGGCGCCATTCACACCCCTGTCCCCGACTGCTTCCTGGACGGGATCACCAGGCGCACGGTGATCGGTCTTGCCAAGGCGCGCGGGATCGAGGTTCACGAGCGGACCATCCTTCCGGAGGAGCTTGCCGATTTCGAGCAGTGCTTCCTCACAGGCACTGCCGCTGAAGTGACGCCCGTGGGTGAGATCGGCCCACACACCTTCGTGGTGGGCGACATCCCGCCCCGGTGGGGCGTGATTGCCATTCGACCATCGCCGAAACGCCCGATGACGCCACAGAACTCTCGGTTCTGGGCAAAGCTGGGCTCTTGAAGCTCCGTCAGGGCGTTGCGGGC
>JBCDCF010000158.1:0-7505 GCA_039182345.1 Pseudomonadota bacterium | reverse complement strand
GGGGCCTCGGCGCTGATCTTCCAACAGGCGGCGGTGCAGCGGACCGTGTCGCCCGCCACGTAAGGGGCGAAGGCTGGAAGGACGGCGTTCACCACCTGAGTTTGCGTTGCTTCATCCAACGTATGGAAGATGCGGCCGACGGGGCCGAGCAGCGTCAAGTAGGTGAGGAGCGCGTCCTTCGGCATGGTGCAGGCAATGTCCACAGGCTCCACACGAATATCGCGCCAACCGCTGCGGGCAAGGATGTCTGCGACCCGGTCCCCATCAGCGAAGGCGAACTGGCCAGGGCCCCCAGGCGTGCGCTGGGGGAGCGTGCCTTCAGGCAGGAGCGGCGTTGCGACGGTTTCCGCAAGGGTCATGAACGGGTTTTCCTCAGCCCCCCGCCAGGCAATGGCCCTCAGCGATGCCCCAGGCTTTGCCGCCGCGCGGAGGTTTTGAAAGGCCGCCACCTCGTCTTCGAAAAACATCACCCCGAAGCGCGAGACGATGAGATCCATGCGGCCGGGGTCGAAATCGTGGGTGCCGGCGTCCGCCTTGATGAATGTGCCTTTGAGGCCATGGTCCTTGGCGCGGGCGGCGGCAGCGGCCAGCATATCGTCCGAAAGGTCCACCCCCAGAACTTTAGCGTCGGGCGATAGGTGGATGGCCGCTTTGATGCCTGTGCTCCCTGTCCCGCACCCCACATCCAGCACCTGGGGCGTGGGTTCTGCAATGGCCGGCAAAGCGCTGACGATCACCGCATCGATGGGGGCAAAAAAGCCGTCGATCACGTCCCTGGCCTTCACCCAGTTGGCGCCGCCACGGCCGCTCCAGCCTGTGTTTTCGCCGGCATTTGGCGCGGAAGTCTGTGTCATCGCGGGTCCCCTTAGGCTTGCGATCGGTCCTTGAAGGCGGCACGTTGCCACTTGAAGTTCGCTTGAGGTCAACAGGCAAATGCTGCTCGATATCTCCCAAGTGGCGCGGACCGCCGGCGTGCCCGCCTCCACGCTCCGATTTTATGAGCAAAAGGGGTTGATCGCCTCTGTGGGCCGGCGGGGCCTACGCCGCCAGTTCGATGCCGGTGTGATGGAGCGGCTGGCGCTGATTGCCCTTGGCCGTGCCGCCGGCTTCACCTTGAGCGAGATCGGCGACATTCTGCGCCCTGGCGAAGACCCAAAGATCGACACAGCAACGCTCCTTGCCAAGGCTGACGAAATTGACGGCGTCATCGCAAAGCTGACGCTGGTGCGCGATGGGTTGCGCCGTGCCGCCGCGTGCCCTGCGCCTCAGCACATGGCCTGCCCCAAATTTCGCCGCCTCATGAAGCTTGCCGCCGCACGCGCCGCCGCCAAGCATTGATGGCACTTGCCGGTTCGACGCACGTCAACCTGCGGAGGATGTGTTCAGCACCGACGTCACGATCTTGAACGCCTCTCTAAAGAAAAACGCCGCGCTTAAAACTTGCGATGCTTCTTGGGCTGGCCGACCGGAGCGTACGCGGCGGATTGGGTGCATTGGTCGCAAAACGTGATTTGCCAGGGCCAGCGCCCATCCGCCATCATGGGTGTTTGGACGTAAAGAGCACTGATGGGTACGACCGTTTTTCTTGCTGTCCTTGCGGCAGCCCTGTTGCACGCAACCTGGAATGCCATCGTCAAAGGTGGCCTCGACAAGCGCACAAGTATGGGAGCGGTGGTGTTGGGGCATGTGCCGTTCGCGGCCGTTGCCCTTGCCTTCGTCCCTCTGCCGGCGGTGGAAAGTTTGCCCTACCTGTTCGGCGGCATTGCTTTGCATGTGGGCTATCAACTGTTTCTTCTACAGTCTTACCGAATTGGTGACTTGACGCAGGTCTACCCCATCGCCCGCGGGTCGGCGCCGCTCATCGTGGCCGTGTTTTCCATCTTTGTCCTTGGCGTGCACCTCCAAACCATGGAGCTGATGGCGGTGGCGATCATCGGTGCGGGGATCTTCAGTTTGGCCGCAGCGCGCCGTGCTGACGGCCAGCGCAATGTCAAAGCGGCCCTCCTTGCCCTGACAACAGGTCTTTTTATTGCCGCCTACTCCATTGTGGATGGGCTTGGGGCGCGGCTTGCTGGCACATCGCTCGGATTTTACAGCTGGCTTGCCCTCGGCAATGCGCTTGTGCTGTGCCTTTACTTTGCCGTCACGTCACCCCAGACCCTTCGTCTCATCCCGACACGCGGTAGGTTGGTCTTCATCGTCGGTGGCGGTGCCTCGTTCGCTGCCTATGCTTTGGTGGTTTGGGCATTTACCCAAGCGCCCATCGCCCTAGTCACCGCACTGAGGGAAACCAGCATCGTCTTTGCCCTTTTGATTGGCGTCGGCGTCCTGAAAGAGCGGCTCGACCTGTTGAAGGTCGCCTCCACCATGATCACACTGCTTGGTGCCGCCCTTCTGCGGTTTGCACGAACGTAAATGAGGGCATGCTCAAAGACGAGGACTGGCGCTTTGCGAGGTTCCCCCTTAGGCTGAAGCACATCCACCGTGGTCATTGGTAAGGTGTCGTCCACGTCCGCCGCCGCGACACGCCTTCCCAGTAAGAATACAAGCCACGTGAAGGATCCCCAGTGAAACGCCAACGGTTAAGCCGCCCGCTCCTTGCGATGAACTTTTTCGCAGGAGACGTGACGGCAGGGTTCGGCCCCTACCTTGCCATCTACCTTTTGTCGCAGTTGCACTGGGAAGCGGGACGGATCGGGATTGCGCTGGCGCTGGGCTCCATCGTCACCGTCCTCATCCAAACCCCCGCCGGCGCCCTCATCGACTGGACCAACCGCAAGCGCGGGCTTTTGGTGCTGTGCGCGGGGATTGTCGGGGCGGCCGCACTCCTGATTGTGGTGTCGGACTGGGCGCCCACCATCTTCTTTGCCCAGACCATGATGGGCGCGTCCCTCGCCTTCCTCGGCCCCCTCATCGCGGCCTTGACCCTTGGCGTGGTCGGGCGCGAGCTCTTTACCCGGCAAACCGGTGCGAACCAGGCCTGGAACCATGGCGGCAACGTGGTGGCGGCGGCCATTGCAGCGGGACTTGCCATGGCCGGCTACGTCACGGGCGTCTTCGTCCTGATCAGCGTCATGGCCATCGGGATGATTGTGTCGATCCTCTTCATCTCCGCCTCGCAGATTGACTATGAGGCCGCGCGCGGCGGTGTGGCCGAAGATGTGAAGGGGGAAGACAAGCCGAGCGGCTTCGGCACCATCCTTGCCGACAAGCGGCTGATCATCTTTGCCGTCTCCATCTTCTTGTTTCACTTTGCCAACGCGGCCATGCTGCCGCTTGTCAGCCAGAAACTGTCGCTGGCGGGGGATGCCGGCAGCGGCATTGCCTTCACCTCCGCCTGCATCATCGCGGCCCAGTTCATCATGATCGGGATGGCGGTGTTGTGCGGCGCGACGGCGGATACATGGGGTCGAAAACCGCTCTTCATCCTGGCGTTTGCCATCCTTCCCATCCGGGCCGTGCTTTATACCTTGACCGATGAGGCGGTGTTCCTTGTCCTCATCCAGGCTTTGGACGGTGTGGCGAACGGCATCTTTGCCATCATCTTCCTCTTGATCGTGTCCGACGTCACCAAAGGGACGGGGCGCTTCAACATTGTCCAAGGGGCGCTGGCAACGCTGGTGGGCGTGGGCGCGTCCTTGAGCAACCTTTTGGCCGAGCAGATCGTCCAGCTTTACGACTACGACATTGCCTTCTTCTTCCTGGGCGGTGTGGCGATCCTCGGATTTGTCGTCTTCACGCTTCTCATGCCTGAGACGGCGGCCCATGCCATTAAAAGCGGCGACGACACGCCCTCCGACAGCGCCGACGACACGGCGCAAGCGGTCCAAGACGCCCCGTCGTGAGTGTCGCGCTCGCCGTTTCCCTTGCCATTTTCGGGCTGATTGCCGCCCGGGAGTGGTTGCCTGCCTGGCTGAAAATCTGGCACATCATGCTGGCAGGCGCCGTGGTGATGCTGGCCGCCGGGCAAATCGACCCGCAAACCGCCTGGCACGCCATCGACTGGAACATCATCGCCTATCTGTTCGGCGTCTTTTCCATCGGCACGGCGCTTTATCTGAACGGTGTCTCCCACAAGATTGCCGACCACTTTGCCGGCTTGCGATCGGCCAAGGTTTCGCTCACCGCCTTCATCTTCGGCTTTGCGCTGTTGGCGGCCATCCTCACCAACGATGCGGCCGCCATCATCGGCACCCCCATTGCACTGGTTCTTGCCGCCCGCTGCCAGGTGGACCCGAAAAGCTTTCTGATTGCCCTGTGCGTCACCGTCACCATCGGCAGCATGGCAACGCCCATCGGCAACCCGCAGAACCTTCTGATTGCCACCAGCGGGCACCTGCCCGCACCCATCATCACCTTCTTCATCTGGTTGATTGTGCCCACCTTGATCTGCCTGGCGCTGGCGGCCTGGTACTTGGCAGGGCGCATCCGCACCGAAGCGTTCCAAGTGGGATCGGTCTGGGAGGCGGTGGACGAGACCAACGCCAAGCTGTGGCCATCCCTCCTGGCGTGCGGGCTTTTGGTGGTGCTGGTGCTGACCGACAGCATTGTCGCCACCCTCAACCTTGGCGTGGACGTGCCCCTTGGCCTTGCCGCATGTGTTGCCGCAATCCCCGTCTACCTCTTCGGCCCGCGCCGACTGGAAACGGCGAAGACGCTGGACTGGCCGACCTTGGTGTTCTTTGTGGCAATGTTCATCGTCACGGGCGCGCTGATCGACTCAGGCTCGCTGCAATCCCTCCTCGGCGACTTTCATGATCAGATGACCGAGCCTGGGGTGACCGCGGCCATTGCATTCTTCGGCAGTCACATTTTCTCCAACGTGCCGTTGGTGGACATGTATCTGAAGCTCCTTGAAGAGTTTTCGACCGCCAATTTGATGATGCTTGCCGCAGCCTCCACCCTGGCCGGCAACGTCTTCATCATCAGCGCGGCAAGCAATGTCATCGTGCTGCAGCAGGCGGAAAATCTTGGCGCACCGGCCATCTCGTTCACCGAGTTCACCAAGTCCGTCCTTTTGATCGGCATTGTCTCCACGTTGATTTCCGTCGCCTGGGTCTATGGTGTCGCGTTCATGGTGGGCGGGTCCACCTGAAAGGGGGGGTGTCCTGCCCCTCAGGCCGTCCGCGCATGGCCGTCAAGGTTTTGGCGTCCCCAGGCGTCCAGGATCTCGGCAAAGCGTTCCACGCGGGCAGGACGTTGGGTGCCTGACGCAAGGGCAAGATTGACGGCAAGGTGAGCCGCCTTCAGCGCCGGCGCCACATTCACCAGCCGACCCGCGGCAAGGTCATCGGCCACAAACCAACGGGGCATGATGGCGGCCCCAAGGCCGGCCAACACCGCCTCGCGCAGGGCCAAGATGTTGTCGCTCGCCATCCGCGGGGCGACCTTCACGGCCCGAAGATCGCCCGATGGGTCAAACAATTCGATGCGGTTGCCTTCGAAGGGGCCGAGGGTGAGCCAAGGGAGTTCTGCAAGATCCCCGTCCCCATCGGCGAGACAGGGGGGTGTTGCCACGACGATGCGCTCCACCCGCCCAAGTTCGCGCACCACAAGGGTGTCGTCGGGAACGGGGCCCACTTTGATCCAAGCATCGCACCCCTCTTCGGCAAAACGGATGGTCTCATCCGTGAGGCGCCAGGATAGGCGGGTGTGGGGATGGGCCTTCAAGAACGCCGCTACCGGCGTAACGAGAAGACCTTGGCCGAGCGCCACAGGCGCAATGACGCGCACGGTGCCGCGCACCTCCTCCTTGCCGGCATGGCGGTCCTCGAGGGCCTCCCACTCCGCCAACAGGCGGCGCGCGTCGGCAAGGAGCGCCTTGCCGTCGGGGGTCAATGTCAGGTCGTGGGTGGTGCGGCGGGCAAGCACCACCCCCATGCGCGCCTCCAACGCCGCAAGCTGGCGGGAGACGGAGGGTTGGGAGGTGTCAAGATCGCGCGCTGCGGCCGACAGCGACCCCCGCTCGGCAATGCGCACGAACGTTTCCAGAAGGGACAGGCGATCGAACCGCAGGCTCATACGACTAACGGATAACAATCATCGATGTGATACGTCTACCGATGCACGATGGTAACGGCAACTTTGACGGCAACCCAAGCAAGGAGCCGTTCCATGGCACAGTCCATCACACCCACCTTCACCTTCCGCGACGGCAAGACCATCAACAGGGTCGGCTACGGGGCAATGCGCCTCACGGGGCAGCCCGGCAACTTCGGCCCTTATGCAGCCTGGGAGGAAGGGATCGCCCTGTTGCGCCGCGCCCGTGATCTCGGCGTTCAGCACATCGACACCGCCCGCGCCTACGGCCCCCACCACAATGAGCGTCTGATTGCCGAGGCGTTGGGAGGGGCGGACGGGTTTGACGACACCCTCTTCATCGCCTCCAAGGGAGGGGTGGAAAAGGATGAGCGTGGCATCCGCAGGGACACCCGCCCTCACACCATGACGCACCATCTGGACGAGAGTCTGCGCAACCTCAAGGCCGAGCGGATCGACCTTTACTACGTCCATGCGCCTGACAGGGTGACGCCCGTTGCAGAGAGTATCGCAGCGCTTGAGGAGGCCCGCAAAGCCGGCAAGATCGCCCGCATCGGCATCTCCAATGTCAGTCGGGAGCAGATTGAAGAGGCAATGGCGGTGGCCCCCATCTCAGCGGTGCAGAACCGCTACTCCCCTGCCGATGCCACCGACCAAGACCTTGAGAGTTTGATTGACTGGCTCGCCGACGAAGGCATTGCCTTTGTGCCCCACGGGCCGTTGGGCGCCAACCCCATGCAGCGCGGTGCCACCACCGACCCTCGCCAAGCACTTCTGACGCTTCTTGAAAGGGCGCCCAACGTCCTTGTCATTCCAGGCACCACCACGGTGGCCCACTTGGAGGCCAACGCGGCCGTGCTGCCCGGCGAGAACACGACCCGCTCGATCTGACACCGATCGAGCGGGACATGCGCTAGAGTTCGCCGCGGGACATGCGGTCGGCGATGTGTCCGGCCTGGCGGATGGCGAGCGCCACAATGGTCAGCGTCGGGTTCTCCGCACCCCCTGTGGTGAACTGGGAGCCGTCGGACACGAACAGGTTCGGGACGTCGTGGGTCTGGCCCCAGCGGTTGACCACACCATCCTGCGGCCGCTCACTCATGCGGTTGGTGCCAAGGTTGTGGGTGGAGGGATAGGGCGGGACGCGGAAGGTCTCTTTGGCGCCCGCTGCATCGTACACCGCTTCGCCCTGCTTGAAGGCGTGCTCGCGCATGGCAATGTCGTTGGGGTGATCGGTGAAGGTGACCACGGGAACGGGCATGCCGTGCTGGTCCTTCTCCGAGCCGTGGACGGTGACGCGGTTATCCTCCTGGGGCATGTCCTCGCCGACAATCCACATGCCGGCCATGTTCTCGTACGTCTCCATCTTGCGGGCAAAGTCGCGGCCCCAGGCGCCAGGGTCGAGGAAGGCGGCCATAAACGGCAGACCAAGGGCCAACGTCTCCATCTCATAGCCGCCCACAAAG
>JBCDCF010000157.1:0-7552 GCA_039182345.1 Pseudomonadota bacterium | reverse complement strand
GACGAACTGACGCTGGAAATGGTGACGGCGGAGGAGCGCGATTACCTGTGGCGCACCTATGCCGCTGACGCGCGGGCGCGCATCAACCTTGGCATTCGCCGACGTCTGGCGCCGTTGCTGCAGAACGACAGGCGCAAGATCGAACTGTTGAACTCGTTCCTTTTGTCGATGCCGGGCACTCCGGTCATCTACTATGGCGATGAGCTGGGCATGGGCGACAACTACTTCCTGGGCGACCGGGACGGTGTGCGCACGCCCATGCAGTGGTCGGCGGACCGCAATGCAGGCTTTTCCCGCGCCAACCCGCAGCAGCTTTACCTGCCGCCCATCCAGGATCCGGTCTACGGCTTCCAGGCCATCAATGTGGAGGCGCAGGAGAACGACCCGTCCTCGCTCCTCAACTGGATGCGGCGCATCATCATGGTGCGCAAGCAGCACGTGGCCTTCGGGCGCGGCACCTTGCAGTTCATCTACCCGCGCAACCGCAAGATCATCGCCTATGTGCGCGAACATGGCGACGAGTCGATCTTGTGCGTGGCCAACCTCTCCCGTTCGGCCCAGGCGGTGGAATTGGACCTGTCCCAGCACCGCACCAAGGTGCCCATCGAGCTGACAGGCCGCACGCCGTTCCCGCCCATCGGCGATCTTCCTTATATGCTGACGCTGCCGGCCTATGCTTTCTACTGGTTCGTTCTGGCAGGTCCTGAGGAGGCCCCCAAATGGCACGAACCCATTCCTGAGCCCCTGCCGGACTTCATCACGCTCACCTCGCGCAACGGGCGCATCGACGGGGCCCTTTATGGCCGCGAGCGCGTTCAATTGGAGACGGGCACGCTGCCGCAATTCCTGCCGCTACAGCGCTGGTTTGCCGCCAAGGACGAGCGCATCGAAGCGGTCAGCCTGAAGCCTGTGGCCATGCTCGACCCTGCCGGCGACTATGCGCTTTCGGTCATCGACGTGACGGTGCCTTCGGGCGTCCAGCGCTATCTGGCGCCCCTTGCCATCCGCTGGGGGGAGGAGCACCTGCGCGCCGGGGCGCCCAAATTCTCCTACACCCTTGCCAAGGTGAGGGCAGGGGCACGGGTGGGCGGCCTCATCGACGGTGCGTTCGACGAGGCCCTTGCCGCACAGCTCATCAAGCTGATGCAGGCGGGCGAGACCCTTTCGGCCGACGGCGGCTCTGTGCGCTTTGAAGGCTCTGATGGCCTCAACGCGTTTGAAGAGCTTGCGCCCCCGCGTCCCCTCGGGGTGGAGCAGTCCAACGTGTCGGTGGTGTTCGGCGAACAGCTGATCTTGAAGATTTACCGCAGGATCCGCCCAGGCGAGCAGCCCGATGTGGAGATTGCCCGCCAGCTCACCGAAGTAACGCCGTTTGAAAACACGCCGGCACTCCTTGGCACCGTCACCATGGATGCAGCGAGTGGGGAGTCCGTTCTTGCCGCTGCCTTCAGCTTCGTTCCCAACCTTGGCGATGCATGGGCCGCGGTGTTGGAAGCGCTGGAGCGTCACCTTGAAGGGTCTGACCTTCTGGAAGGCCAGGAGGCCGTGCAGAGCGATGACGATGCCCCGCTCCTGACCTTTCCCCTGGACCTTGGCCACCTGTGCGGCGTGCGTACCGCGCAGATGCATCAAGCCCTTGCCGCTGACAAGGACAATCCCGCCTTTGCGCCAGAACCCATCACCGCAGCGGACCTTGCCAAATGGGCCCGCGACTGTGAGGCGGAGGCCGATAGCGTCCTATCCCGTCTCCATGCGGCCCTTGGCTCCCTTGAGGAGGAGGCGCGTGCGGATGCGCAAACCCTTCTGTCCAAGCGGGACGACATTGCTGCCCGCTTCATCGCAGCCGCCTCTGCCAGCCCCTCGGGCATAAAGACGCGCATCCATGGCGACTATCACCTGGGCCAGGTGCTTGTGGCGCAGGACGATCTTGTCGTCATCGACTTTGAAGGCGAGCCGTCCCGGCCGCTTGAGGAGCGGCGGCAGAAATCCTCTCCCTTGCGGGATGTTGCTGGCATGCTGCGCTCGTTCGACTATGCAACGGCCATGGCCTTGTCGCGCTGGCGCGATACCCATGAGGTCCATGCCGGTGAGGCCTACGACAAGGCGGCCGCCTGGCACAGCCGCACACGGCGCACCTTTATCGAGGCCTATTTCGAGACCATGGGCGAGTCGGCGCACGATGAAGCGCTTTCTGCCGCGCTCCTCGACCTCTTCACCCTGCAAAAGGCCATTTACGAGATCGGCTATGAGCTGGCGATCCGCCCCCACTGGGTGGGCATCCCGTTGAAAGGGGCGTTGGACGTTCTGTCAGAGCCGCGCGGCGTCAGCGCCTGGCGTGATGCGCCTGCCCCCGATGCGCCCGACTCCGCCGAGCCTTCCCAAAAAGGAGACACACAGTATGAGTGAGACGCGCCTTCGCGACGATCTTGAGCCGCACACGGCCGAGGCGATCGTCACCGGCCGTCACACCGATCCATTCGCCGTTTTGGGTCGCCATGGTGATCTGGGCGGGCCATGGACCGTGCGCACCTTTCAGCCCCACGCTGAGGCGGTCAGCCTCACCGATGCGGATGGGGCGGTGTTGGGGGAGATGGACCGGGTCCACCCCGATGGACTTTTCTCCATCGTTTTGGAGGAGGTGCCGCAGACCTATCGCCTCAGCCTGCGCACGGGTCGCCACACCTGGGCCATCGAGGACCCTTACCGTTTCCCACCGCTCCTGGGCGAGGTGGACAGCCACCTGATGGCCGAAGGCCGCCACCGCAAGATTTATGAGCGCCTTGGCGCCCACCCCACCAAAGCGGAAGGGGTGGACGGGGTGATGTTTGCCGTCTGGGCGCCCAACGCGCGCCGCGTCTCCGTCGTCGGCGACTTCAATGCCTGGGACGGGCGGCGCCACATCATGCGCAAGCGCGTGGAGGCGGGGGTGTTCGAGCTCTTCATCCCGAACCTTCCGAAGGGCCTTTACTATAAGTTCGAGGTGGTGGGCGCCCACGGCAATCTCCTGCCCTTGAAGACCGACCCGTTCGCCTTTGCCATGGAGGCGCCGCCCGACACGTCCTCCGTCATCCACGGTCTCACTGAGTTTGACTGGAGCGACGAGGACTGGATGTCCCGCAGGGCGGCGCTGTCAGCGGCCGATGCGCCCATCTCCATCTACGAGGTGCACCTTGGCTCCTGGCGCCGCACCATGGGCAACGACACCCTCGACTATGACACGCTGGCCGAGCAGCTGATCCCTTATGTGAAGGAGATGGGCTTCACCCACATGGAGCTGTTGCCCATCTCAGAGCATCCGTTCTCGGGCTCCTGGGGGTACCAGCCCATCGGCCTTTATGCGCCGACGGCACGGTTCGGCACGCCGGAAGGGTTCGCCCGTTTCGTCGATGCGGCGCACAAGGCGGGGATCGGCATCATCATCGACTGGGTGCCTGCGCACTTTCCCACCGACGAACACGGCCTTGCCCAGTTCGACGGCACCGCCCTTTATGAGCATGCCGACCCGCGCGAAGGCTTCCACAAGGACTGGAACACCCTCATCTACAATTTGGGCCGCAACGAGGTGGCCAACTACCTCGAGGCCAACGCTACCTTTTGGCTCGACCGCTACCATGTGGACGGTCTGCGGGTGGATGCCGTCGCCTCCATGCTTTACCGCGACTACAGCCGCGACGAGGGCGAGTGGGTCCCCAACGTCCACGGCGGCAACGAGAACTACGAGTCCATCGCCTTCCTGCGCTCCATGAATGAGCGGGTGTCTGCTGACGTGGAGGGCGCCTTTACAGCGGCGGAGGAATCCACCGCCTTCCCAGGCGTCTCAAGGGGGGTGGACCAAGGCGGCCTTGGCTTTGACTACAAGTGGAACATGGGGTGGATGCACGACACGCTTCAGTACGTCTCGCGCGACCCCATTTACCGCCGCTACCACCACGACAACATCACCTTCGGCATCCACTACGCATTTTCTGAGCGGTTCATCCTGCCCCTCAGCCATGACGAGGTGGTGCACGGCAAGCGCTCCCTCATCGGCAAGATGCCAGGGGACCGTTGGCAGCGTTTTGCCACCCTTCGCGCCTACTATGCCTTCATGTGGACCCACCCCGGCAAAAAGCTTCTCTTCATGGGCGGCGAGTTCGCCCAGGAGAGGGAGTGGAACCACGACCACGGGCTCGACTGGCACCACCTTGAGGACCCCATGCACAAGGGCGTCCAGTCCGCGGTGCGCGACCTCAATGCGCTCTATCAGGACACGCCCGCCCTTCACGAGCAGGACTGTGTGTCCGAAGGCTTCCAGTGGATCGACGCGTCGGACGCCGACTCAAGCGTCTTTGTCTACGCCCGGTTTGCCAAGGATGGCACGCCCGTTGTGGTCGTTGTGAACTTCACGCCGCTGGTGCGCTCCAACTACCGCATCGGCCTGCCCCAAGGGGGTGAGTGGCGCGAGGTGATGAACACCGATTCCACCCACTACGGCGGCAGCAACGTGGGCAATGCCGGCGTGATCGCGGCTGAGGACCATCCTTGGCACGGGCGCGATGCGTCCGCTGAGGTCACGCTGCCGCCGCTCGCGGCCGTCGTGTTCGTTCCCGCGTAGTTATGCGGCTCCTTGAAGGTGCGCCCTCCCCATTGGGGGCGACGTGGGACGGCGCTGGCACCAACTTTGCCCTGTTCTCGGCCAACGCCAAGAAGGTAGAGCTGTGCTTGTTTGAACGCTCGGGCCGGCGCGAGACGCACCGTCTTGCCCTGCCGGAGCACACCCATGATGTGTGGCACGGCTACCTGCCGGATGTGCGGCCCGGCCAGCTCTACGGCTACCGCGTCCACGGGCCTTACGAGCCTGACGTCGGTCACCGCTTCAATCACAACAAGCTGTTGATCGACCCTTACGCCCGGGCCCTCGACGGGGAGCTGCGCTGGCACGATTCCATGTTCGGCTACCGCCTCGGCTCCAAGCGGGCGGACCTGTCCTTCGACAGGCGCGATTCAGGCCCTGTGGCGCCAAAAGGCGTTGTGGTGGACGAGGCGTTCACGTGGGGCCAGCACGTGCGCCCCAACACGCCCTTTGCCGAGACCATTGTCTATGAGGCCCACGTCAAAGGGCTGACCGCCCGCCATCCTGATCTGCCGGACGGCATCAAAGGCACCTTCGCCGGCCTTGCCGACCCTAGGGTGATCGACCACCTGGTGCGCCTTGGCGTGACCGCTGTGGAGCTGATGCCCGTCCACTATTTCGGCGACGACCGCGTGTTGGTGCAAAAGGGTTTGCGAAACTACTGGGGTTACAACACGCTGAATTTCTTTGCCCCCGCCACGCGCTACCTGTCCAAAGGCGGCCAGCTTGATGAGTTCAAGCAGATGGTGCGGCGCCTGCACGATGCGGGGATCGAGGTGATCCTCGACGTGGTCTACAATCACACCGCTGAAGGCAACGAGCTAGGGCCGACCTTGTCGTTCAGGGGGATCGACAATCTCAGCTACTACCGCCTTGCCGATCACAAGCGCTTCTACCATGACACCACAGGCACCGGGAACACGGTGGATGTGGCCCACCCGCGGGTCATGCAGATGGTGATGGATTCCTTGCGTTACTGGGTGGAGACCTGTGGCGTCGATGGATTTCGCTTCGACCTCACCCCCTCTATGGCGCGCGAGGGGGCAGGGTTCGACAAATCTGCCGCCTGGCTTGATGCCATGCTCCAGGACCCCGTCCTTGCCAACGTCAAACTCATTGCCGAGCCTTGGGATCTTGGCAATGACGGCTACCAGGTGGGCAACTTTCCCCCCGGCTGGGCCGAGTGGAACGGACGCTATCGCGACGACGTGCGCTCCTTCTGGCGCGGTGATGCAGGCTACCTTCCCACCATCGGCAGAAACCTCATGGGGTCTGCCGACATCTTCGACCATCATGGCCGCAAACCCTGGGCCTCGGTGAACTTCGTCACCGCCCATGACGGCTTCACCCTCAACGACCTTGTCAGTTACGCCCACAAGCACAACGAGGCCAACGGCGAGGACAACCGCGACGGGCACGGCGACAACCGCTCCTGGAACTATGGCGTGGAAGGTCCGACCGACGATCCTGACATCATCGAAAAGCGCGACAGGGCGCGCCGCAACGTCATGGCGATGCTTCTCATCTCCCAAGGCACGCCGATGATCTTGATGGGAGATGAGGTGGGCCGCACCCAGAACGGCAACAACAACGCCTACTGCCAGGACAACGCCATGAACTGGTTGGCGTGGGAGGACCATCTCCCCCGCGATGCGGCGTTCTGCACGTTCGTGCGCGGGCTGATCCAGGCGCGAAAACGGCTCGGCGTCTTCTCCCAGCCGCGCTTCTTGCATGGCACGCCCCTGTCCAACGGGGACGAAAGCGTGCGCGATGTGTGCTGGCTGCGCCCCGACGGCGTGGAGATGACCCATGAGGACTGGCACGTGGGCGACCCGCGGCGCATTGCGATGGTGCTGGCAAGCCAGGAGGGGGTGCGGGCCATCGTCTTTATCAATGGCGCGCGCGAGGACGGCACGTTCGCCCTGCCGGAACCCCTTGATGGGCTGGGCTGGACGACACTCTTTTCCACCGCCGAAGGCACGGTTCATGCGCCCTTCGAAGGTCCGCCCGCGTCAGGTCCCGTCGATGTGCCTGGCGCGTCCATCACCGCGCTGATTGCCCGCACCGCTTAAGGGTCGGCCCATGCCGCAACGCTTTGCCTTCCCCACCACCTGGGCCGCCACGCTGCTTGATGGTGGCGCCGCCCGCTTCCGCCTCTGGGCGCCCGACCAGTCTTTGGTGTCGCTGCGAACGTCCGCGGGAGACCTTGCGATGAACCGGGAGGAGGAGGGCTGGTTTGCCCTCACCACCGACGCTGTCCCCGTGGGCGGCGCCTACAGCTTCGTGTTGGAGGACGGGTTTGTTGTGCCGGACCCTGCCGCCCGCGCTCAGGTGGAAAGCGTGCACGGCCCGTCAAAGCTTGTGGACCCCTCAGCCTATCGGTGGGTGAACCCGTGTCTTCGCCGGCCCTGGGAAGAGGCGGTCATTTACGAACTTCACATTGGCACCTTCACCGAAGAGGGCACGTTCAGGAGCGCCATCGAAAAGCTCGCTGACCTGCGCGACCTTGGCGTCACCGCGGTGGAGCTGTTGCCTGTGGCCCAGTTCGGCGGCGACCGCGGCTGGGGCTACGACGGTGTCCTTCCTTATGCGCCCCACCAGGCCTATGGCACGCCCGAAGACCTCAAAGCCTTCGTGGATGCGGCCCACGGTCTGGGGCTGATGGTGTTTTTGGACGTGGTCTACAACCACTTCGGGCCGGACGGGAATTATCTCGGCAAATACGCCAGCCCCTTCTTCGACCCCCAAAGGCACACCCCCTGGGGCGCGGCCATTGCCTATGACAACCCTGCCGTCCGCGCCTTCTTCCTGGACAACCCGCTCTACTGGCTGGAGGAGTATCGTTTCGACGGCTTGCGGTTCGATGCCATCGACCATGTGCGCGACAGCTCGCAAGAGCCCATCTTGGAGGCGATGGCGACAGCGATCCGCGCCCGCTTC
>JBCDCF010000156.1:0-7568 GCA_039182345.1 Pseudomonadota bacterium | reverse complement strand
GGTGTGGCCGCCCCAAGGGCTGTTTTCGCGCAATGCGGTCGATACCATCGACGATATGGACGGTGTGCGGTTCCGCGTTGCTGACGCCAACAGCGCACGGTTGGCCGAGCTGATGGGCGCAGTGCCGGCCAAAACCGAGGCAACGGAAATCAGCCAAGCCTTCTCCACCGGCGTTGCCGACGCGATGATGGGGTCCGGCGCCATCGGCGTGTTCCAAAACATGTGGGACTTTGTGGACCACTTCTACACCGTGAACGGATGGCTCCCCAAGAGCGCCGTCATGGTGAACTTGGATGCGTGGAACAGCCTTGACGAAGCCACGCAACAGGTCATCCTCGCCGCTGCCGAAAAGGCTGAGGCCGACGTTTGGGAGGCTGCGAAGACCGTCACCGAGGAATACAACGCAACAATGGCCGAAAACGGCATGACCGTCAGCGCCCCTTCTGACGCTCTGGCCGGCGCCCTTGCCGAGATCGGCGCCAAAATGGCCGAAGAGTGGAAAGCCGAGGCCGGCGAAAAGGGCGCTGCCGCGCTCGACGCCTATCAAGCGGCGAACTGACGCCTCAGCCCTCACCCCGGTGAACCGCACACCGCCAGACGCGGACGAGGCCCTTCATGGCGCGCATTCTGGACAAGACGATCGCCGCAATCGCCATGGTGTGCGGCGCTGTGGCCGCGCTCACCATTCTCGTGCTGGCGGGCTTCGTCTTGGCAAGCATCGTCAGCCGGTTGGCCGGGCTTTATGTGCCCGGCCTGACCGACTATGCCGGCTATTGCCTTGCCATCGCAGGCGCCTTCGGCATGTCCTACACCTTCGCCCAACACGGGCACATTCGTGTGGAGGTGCTCCTCGACCGCCTGCGTGGCCGCGTCCGGTTCGTGCTTGAGATCGCGGTTCTTCTCCTCTCCACGGCGATGGCAATCTATCTCGCCCGCTACCTCATCTTGATGACTTTGGTGTCGTACGACTTCCAAGATCGCAGCGACGGGTCGGACGAAATCCTGATTTACGTGCCGCAGATCCCCTTTGCGGCCGGCTTCTTCCTGTTTGCCGTCGTGTTGGTCTTGGCCAGTGTGCGGGCGCTCGTGCGGGGCAACCTTACAGGTCTTGCAGCGGCGCGACAGACCGAACGCTGGGACTGAGCCATGGATCAGCTGCTCCTCGCCGGTCTCATGATCGTTGCCCTGTTCGGCTTCCTGGCGCTCGGCCTGTGGATTGGCTTCGCGCTGATGGGGGTCGGGCTCCTGGCAATGGCAGCCTTCACCTCCCGTCCCGTGGGGGACGCGCTCGCCACCACTATCTGGTCGGCCAGCGACAGCTGGGGCCTTGCCTCTTTGCCGTTGTTCATCTGGATGGGGGAGATCTTGTTTCGCTCCCGCTTGTCGGACGGGCTCTTCAAAGGCTTGGCGCCGCTCATGCGGGCCCTTCCTGGCGGCATGATCCACATCAACATTGTCGGCTGCGCGACCTTCGCGGCCATCTCCGGCTCATCGGCGGCGACCTTGGCCACCATCGGCAAAATCACGGTGCCGGAGTTGAAGCGTCGCAACTATCCCGACCGCATGGCGTACGGAACGCTGGCGGGCGCATCGACGCTGGGTCTTTTGATTCCGCCTTCGATCATCATGATCGTCTACGGTGTGACGGCACAGGTTTCGATCACCCGCCTGTTCATAGCCGGGATCGTGCCGGGGCTGATGCTGGCGCTCCTGTTCATCGGCTTTATCACCCTATGGGGCCTGTTCGCGGAGGACGGGCGTGGCCTGCGCGAACCGCGCGCGACATGGGGCGAAAAACTCCGTGGGCTGGGTCACCTTGCCCCCGTCGCCCTCCTGATTGTCTTGGTGATCGGCTCCATCTACACAGGCATCGCATCGCCCACCGAAGCCGCGGTGCTGGGTGTCATGGGCGCACTCGGACTGTCTTTGGCGGAGCGCTCGCTCACCTTTGCCAGCTTCATCGACGGATTGATGGGCGCGGTGAAAACCACGTCGATGATCATGCTTCTTGTGGCAGGGTCGGCGTTCCTCACCCTTGCCATGGGCTTTACAGGGCTCCCCCGCGCGCTGGCGGATTGGATTGGCGGCATGTCGCTCTCGCCATGGATGCTGATTGCCACGCTCACGCTGTTCTACATCGTGTTGGGTTTTTTCTTGGACGGAATCTCGTCGATCGTCCTCACCATGGCCGTGATCGAACCTCTGGTCCGCCAGGCTGGGATCGACATGATCTGGTTCGGGATCTTCGTGGTTCTTGTTGCCGAGATGGCGATGATCACACCGCCCGTCGGCTTCAACCTCTTCCTGGTCCAGAGTATGACCGGGCGAGACCTTGGGTTTATTGCCAGAGCGGCATTCCCGATGTTCTGCCTCATGGTGCTTGGCGTCGTGTTGCTGACGGTGTTCCCGCAACTGGCGCTGTGGCTGCCCTCAGTGTTGCTGGACCGGTAGGCACGATGCACACCGCGCTTGTCGCCATCGACCTTAACGAAGCTGGCCAGTGGGAGGCCTTGCGCCCCGAGGCGGTGGCCGCAAGTCAACGCGGTGCGGTCTTGCATTTGGCCCACGTCATCCCCTCCCACGATGCGCTGGAGCCCCTGGTCCAGTTCGTCCCCAAAGAGGTTGCGGCCGCCCATAGGGAGGAGATGCGCCGCCAGCTTTCACGCTGTCGCATGGATGTGCCGGACGAGACCGAGGTCCATTTCCACCTTCTCAATGGGATCATCTACGCCGAGGTGTTGGCACTGGCGGACAAGGTTGCTGCGGACATGATCATCGTTCGGGCCAATGCGCCTGGGGCCGAAAGTTTCCTGTTGGGGCCGAATGCGGCGCGCATCGTGCGCCATGCCCGTGCATCCGTCCTCGTGGTGCGTGATGCCGCACGGGTGTAAGCCGTGTGTTGCATCACCCCTCCATCAGGGTGTTTGGTGCGGCCGGCGCATTCACCTCCCCAGACCATCGTAAGCCCACGGACGTTGCCCGCGCCGACCTGAACGCTGTTAGCCGAAACACACGACACCCGGAGCCCTCATGAAGACGATTGCCGTGCTTGGCCTTGGCAAGGTCGGCACCCTTGCCGCTGATCTCCTGTCGTCCCAAGGATTTGAGGTGACAGGGTATGATGCTGTGCCGCGCGCGGACGGTCCCTATACTGTCAAGGCGATGGATCTCGCTGCCACAGATGCCATCGAGCAGGCCCTGTCATCTGTGGACGCTGTACTGTCCTGTTTGCCCTTCCACCTCAACATTGCTGTCGCCGATGCTGCCCACAGCGCTGGCATCCACTACTTCGACCTGACGGAAGACGTCGGGACGACGAAGCACATCTTGGGCTTGGCGAAATCAGCGCGGGGGTTGATGGCGCCCCAGTGCGGGCTCGCCCCCGGGTTCGTGGGCATTGTCGGCGCCGATCTGATCGGCCAGTTCGACCAGTGCCGCTCGTGCCGGATGCGGGTCGGCGCCCTGCCGCAACATCCCAGCGGTCTTCTGGGGTACGCCTTCAACTGGTCGCCCGAAGGCGTCGTCAATGAATACTTGAATGACTGTGAGGTCTTGGAGGGCGGCGAGATCAAGACCGTGTCCGCCATGGAATGGATCGAGAAAATCTATACTGGTGGGGTCGAGTTGGAGGCGTTCACGACCTCGGGTGGGCTCGGCACCATGTGCGACACCTATCTGGGACAGGTGCCTGACATGGATTACAAGACGATGCGCTATCCAGGGCACGTCGCACTGATGAACTTCTTTTTCCATGAGTTGTTGATGCGGGACCGGAAGCCGGACGCGGGGGAGATCCTCGTAAACGCCAAACCCCCCGTCGATGATGATGTGGTCTACGTCCATGTGGCCGCGGAAGGGACAAGCAACGGGCGCCTCAATCGCAGGGAGTTCGTGCGCGCCTACATGCCCATGACCGTGGTGGGGCAGCGCCGCACAGCGATCGCATGGACCACCGCAACCTCCGTCGTCACGGTCATCATGATGACACGTGACGGCCAGCTGCCCTCACAAGGCTTCTTGAAGCAGGAAGACATCCCCCTACCGGCTTTCCTCGCGACGGAAACAGGCAAAGCCTTCGACGGCGGAAGGGTTTGACCGGGCACGACGTGCCGCCTAGGCCACCAAATCGGTGATCATCCGGTATAGAACGGCGGTCAATGTGACCATCGCATCATGGTCGGTGTGCTCTTCGGGGGCGTGGCTGATGCCGCCGCGGGAGGGGGCAAAGAGCAGCGCCGAAGGGCAAAGCGCCTGCATGGACTGGGCGTCGTGCCCTGCGCCTGACGGAACGGTGAGGTGGGACACGCCTTCCGCCTTGGCGGCGGCCGCGGCATTCTCGGCCAGCGTTGGATCAAGCTGGACAGGGTCGAGCCAACTGATGCGGTCCATCTGGCAGGCCACGCCGTTGGCCTCGGCTGCCGCGCGGGCGGCGGCGGCAAACGCCTGTTCGAGGGCGCGGATAACCTCAGCGTCAGCATCGCGCAGGACAGCGGTAAACTCGGCAACACCGGGGATGGTGTGAGGGGTGTTGGGCGTCACATCCAACTTGCCCACCGTGGCACGCGCATCAGGCGCACCGATCGCCTTCAGCACGCCAGGGATTGCGGCAATGGCCTTTGCGGCGGCGGCCAGAGCGTCGTGGCGCCGGTCCATGGGCGTTGTGCCGGAGTGGTCGGCCTGGCCTGTCATCCGCGTTCGGGTGACGCAAACGCCCGTGATGGACGGTGCGATCCCAACGTCGACACCGGCACCTTCAAGCACAGGGCCCTGCTCCACATGGGCTTCAAGGTACGCCGCCACCGACCCCGGTGCGCGCGCAAGGCCGAGAGCGTCGTGGGCGCAGAGCCCGTGGGCGGCCATTGCGTCCACGAGCGGGATGCCGTCAGCGTCCCGTGCTTGGTCGATCCAGGCGCGTGTGACCTGGCCGGACAAGGTCTGCGAGCCGAGCATCCCGCCGAACCGGCCTTCCTCGTCGGCAAAGCTGACCACCTCGACAGCCAACCGTGGCTGAAGGCCGGCCGTCCGCAGAGCTGCCACCGCGGCAACCGCCGCGGCTACGCCAAACAGCCCGTCGAAGGCGCCGCCGCGGGCGACCGTGTCGGTATGGGAGCCGACCATCACCGTCGGCACCTCGGGCTCTCCCCAGCGCCCGATCACGTTGCCGACGCCATCCATGTGCGCGGTGAAGCCGAGGGACGTCATGTGCGCGCACAGCCAACGGCGCGCCGCCATGTCAGCGTCGCTGAACCCAACGCGCGACCAGCCGCCCGAAGGGTCGATGCCGAACGCATTCACACCCTCCATCACTGCCGCGATATAGCGGCTCAGAAGCGCCCTGTCCGGTGGCGGCATATCGGCGCGCACACCCCTATGCCGTGTTGCAGGGCGCACGGCTCAGCCCTCCAGCGGATGGTGGCAAGCGGCATGGACGCCATCGGCATGCATGATGAGCTCCGGCACCTCTGATCGGCACACATCCGACGCGCGGGGGCAACGGGCCGCAAAAGCACATCCCTTAGGCGGCGACAGCGGGTCGGGAAGCTCCGTCGCGCGGCTTTCGGGCGCCGTCAGCGGCCGTCCCACCACGGGCGCGCTGTCGGCCAGAAGCTTTGTGTAGGGGTGGCGCGGTGCGCTGAAGATGCGCTCCGCCGGTCCCATCTCCACCACAGAGCCAAAGTAAAGGACGGCAATGCGCTCGCTCACCGCCTCCACGACTGCAAGGTCATGGCTGATGAAAAGGTAGGTGAGTGAGAGCCGGGCCTTGAGATCGGCCAGGAGGTTGAGGACCTGGGCCTGCACCGAAACGTCGAGCGCCGACACAGGCTCGTCCAGAATGAGGATCTTTGCGTCCGCGGCCAAAGCGCGGGCAATGCCGATCCTCTGGGCCTGCCCGCCGGAAAACTCGTGCGGGTAGCGCTCCAGGAACTCTTCGCGCAGGTTCACACTGGCGAAGATGTCGGCAATGCGCCTGTCCCTGTCGGCCTTTGCCATGCCGTGCAGGTGGATGAGGGGCGCCTCCATCACCTGGCGGATGGTCTTGCGCGGGTTGAGTGATGAGATGGGGTCTTGAAACACGTACTGGATGCGGCGACCGAAGGCGGCGGGCTTGGCCGTCTTCAGCGCATCGCCGCCGATCTCTATGGTGCCTGTGGTGGGCTCCAAAAGGCCCACGAGCATGCGCGCAAGGGTCGACTTTCCGCAGCCCGATTCACCGACAATCCCAAGCGTCTCGCCCACCGCCACATCCAAGGTGATGGGCTGGACGGCACGCACCTCAGCCCTTGGCGCACCAAACAGGCGCTTGCCGACAGGGAAAGACTTGGAAAGGTCCTGCAGGCGCAGTGCAGCGGTCATAGGGCGGCCTCCGTGGCCGGGGCAGTTTCAGGAAACAGGCAGCGGACCGCGCGGCGACCGTCCGCCACCAGCGTGATGTCGCCTTTGCCGCAGGGGTCCTGCGCCTTCTCGCACCGCTCCGCGAAGGCGCACCCTTCGGGCAGGCGGTCCACCACAGGGGGAAGGCCAGGAATGGCCTCAAGCTTGCGTTTGCCTTCGCCAAGTTCGGGCACACAGGCAATCAGCCGCGCGGTGTAAGGGTGACGGGGCGCAGCCAAGACCGCGTCGGTCGGCCCTTCCTCGACAATTCTGCCGGCGTACATGACCGCCACCCTGTCGCACAGCTGGCCCACCACGCCGAAGTCGTGGGTGATGAACACGATGGCGAGCCCGCGCGACCGGCGCAGGTCATCAAGCAGCGACAGGATCTGCGCCTGCACCGTCACATCGAGCGCTGTTGTGGGCTCGTCGGCGATGATGACGTCGGGGTCGTTGGAGAGCGCCATCGCAATCCCCACCCGCTGGCGCATGCCGCCTGACATTTCGTGCGGATAGTTGTCCACCCGCGCTTCTGCGTTGGGGATGCGCACAGCCTTCAAGAGCTCGATGGCTTTGGCGCGCCCTTCGGCTTTGCCGATGGGACGGTGGGAGCGGATGGCCTCCACCAGCTGATCGCCCACCGTATAGAGCGGATGAAGCGTCGCGAGGGGGTCCTGAAAAATGTAGGCGACCGATGCCCCGCGATGGCGGCGGAGCGTCTCGTACCGGGCGCCGATCAGATCCTCGCCGCGATAGCGCGCAGCCCCACCGGTGATCACCCCTGGCGGAGATGCAACGAGCCCCATCACCGACAGCGCCGTGACGGACTTGCCCGACCCCGACTCGCCAATGACCCCGAGGCACTCCCCATCGCGCACCGAGAGCGTCACACCGCCGACGGCCTTATAGACGCGATCCTTCACCTCAAAGCGGGTCTGAAGGTCGTCCACGGCGAGCGCCGCATCGGGGTTTGAGGTGGCAGGCACTGCGTCGCGCCGCACCAGCGTTGCGGCCATGGGCCGAGACAGCGCACCCGACTTCAGCCGCGGATCCAGCGCATCGCGCACACCGTCGCCAAGAAGGTTGATGGCCATCACGATGATGAGAATCATCGCGCCCGGCACAATGGACGTGTGCGGATTGGTGATCAGCGCCGAACGCGCCTCGCCCAGCATGGAGCCAAGGTCGGCCTGGGG
>JBCDCF010000155.1:0-7579 GCA_039182345.1 Pseudomonadota bacterium | reverse complement strand
TCCTTGCCAAGGAGCTTGCGGCCAGACGCATCACCGTCAATGCGCTGGCCCCTGGGCCCTTCGTCAGCAAGATGACGGCCTTTGCCACGGCCGACGAAGTGGTGAGGGACCGCGTGGGGGCACAGGTTCCCCTCGGCAGAGTGGGGCGACCGGAGGACATTGCAGGCGCGCTCTTATATCTGTGCGGGCGTGGCGGATCTTATGTTACGGGGGCCATCTTGCCCGTATCGGGCGGCATCAACGTGGAAACCGGCCCGGCCATCTTCAAAGAGGCGACGGACGGGGGAGGGTGAGGGTGTCGGCCCTGTGCCGTTGCCGTCCAAGCCCCCCAAACAATCCTGAAGGACACATCATGCGCGACGCGGTCATCGTCTCAACGGCACGCACGCCCATCGGCAAGGCTTATCGCGGTGCCTTCAATGACACGCAGGCCCAGGCCCTTGGCGGGCACGCCATCGCCCATGCCCTGTCGCGGGCTGAGGTGGAGCCCGGTGAGGTGGACGACGTCATCATGGGCGCGGCGCTCCAGCAGGGGTCCACCGCCACAAACGTTGCCCGGCAGGCGGCGCTGAGGGCAGGTTTGCCCACCTCCGTCGCCGGCATGTCGGTGGACAGGCAATGCGCCAGCGGGATGATGGCCATCGCGACCGCCGCCAAACAGGTGGTCTGCGACGGGATGGACGTTGTGGTGGGCGGGGGACTTGAGTCCATCAGCCTTGTCCAGAACGAGCACATGAACCGCTACCGCGCCAAGGATCCCCAGCTGGTGGAGCGTGTGCCCGCCCTTTACATGTCCATGTTGGAGACCGCCGAGGTGGTGGCGGACCGCTATTCCATCTCCCGCGAGGCGCAGGACGAATACGCCCTCCAAAGCCAGCAGCGCACCGCCCTTGCCCAGGAGGCGGGCCGCTTCGACAAAGAGATCGTCCCCCTACCGAGCCTAATGAAAGTGAAGGACCGCGAGACCGGCGAGGTCAGCACGCGCGAGGTGGTCCTCCAGGCCGACGAGGGCAACAGACCGCAAACCACCCTTGACGGTCTATCCTCCCTTGCAACCGTCCAGAAGGATGGGCTCGTCATTGCCGAGGGTCGGTTCATCACCGCAGGCAACGCCAGCCAGCTGTCGGACGGGGCGTCGGCGGCCGTTGTGATGGAGGCGGAGGAGGCAGGCCGCAGGGGTCTTGCCCCTCTCGGCCGCTATTGCGGCATGGCCGTCGCCGGCTGCGCGCCTGACGAGATGGGGATCGGCCCTGTCTTCGCAGTCCCCAAGCTTCTTGCCCGCCATGGCCTTGGTGTTGACGATATCGGCCTGTGGGAGCTGAACGAAGCCTTCGCCGTCCAAGTGCTTTACTGCCGCGACCGGCTGGGCATTCCCAATGACCTCTTGAACGTGGACGGTGGTGCCATTTCCATCGGCCACCCCTATGGCATGTCGGGGGCACGGATGGTGGGCCACGCCCTCATCGAAGGAAAACGGCGGGGTGTGCGTTACGTGGTGTGCACCATGTGCGTTGGCGGCGGCATGGGTGCTGCCGGCCTGTTTGAGGTTCTGTGATGGCAGGGCTACCGCCGATCCTCCAAGGGCTTAGGCTGCCGGCTGTTGCAGCGCCCCTTTTTATCGTCTCGGTCCCAAAGCTGGTGATTGCCCAGTGCAAGTCCGGCCTTGTGGGGAGTTTCCCCGCCCTCAACGCCCGCGAAGCCGATGGCGAGCCGCCCCTCCTGGAGCGCTGGCTTGAGGAGATTACCGAGGCGTTGGACGCGCACAACCAGAAAAATCCCGACAGCCCCGCTGCGCCCTTTGCGGTGAACCAGATCGTCCACCGTTCCAACACGCGCCTGGAAAGGGACCTTGAGATCTGCGAGCGGTGGAAGGTGCCCATCTGGATCACCTCCCTTGGTGCGCGGGTCGAGGTGAACGAGGCCGCCCACGCCTGCGGCGGCATTGCACTGCACGACATCATCAACAACACCTTCGCCAGGAAGGCCATTGCCAAAGGGGCCGACGGTTTGATTGCCGTTGCCGCCGGCGCTGGCGGTCACGCGGGTCCCCAATCCCCCTTTGCCCTCGTGCGCGAGATCCGTGAGTGGTTCGATGGTCCGGTCTTACTGTCTGGCGCCATCTCCACCGGCGAAGCGCTTCTTGCCGCACAGGTGATTGGAGCTGACCTTGGCTATATCGGCTCCCCCTTCATCGCAACGCGCGAGGCCAATGCCGACCCCCAGTATAAGGCGATGATTGTGGAGGGCGGCGCGGAAGACATTGTCACCTCCTCCCTCTTCACAGGCGTGTCCGGCAACTACCTGAAGCCCGCCATTGCCAAGGCAGGCCTTGATCCTGACCAGTTGGGCGAGGGGAGCGCCTCTGGGATGAGCTTTCGCGACGGCACCTCCAAACCGAAGGCCTGGCGCGACATCTGGGGCTCGGGCCAAGGGATCGGCGCTGTGAAGGCGGTGGGGTCCGTCGCCGACCTGGTGGCGCGGATCGAGCGAGAGTATGTGGCCGCCAAGGCCCGCACGGCTGCCATCCTTACTGCCGATGAGGCGCCTGCCACACCAGAGCGCCTGAGGGTCAGTCATGGCTGACATCATTCTCGTGCGTCACGGTCAGGCCTCGTTCGGGTCGGCCAACTACGATGTCCTGTCGGACACCGGCCACAGGCAGGCCAAGGCCCTTGGTGCAGCGTTGGCGGCCGAAGGGGTGCGGCCGACCCGCCTGGTGCGCGGCGACCTGAGGCGCCACAGGGAAACGCTGGACGGTGTTGCCGAGAGCCTGGGCATCTCCACCGAAAACGCCACCATCGATGCCGGTCTCGACGAGTTTGCCTTCCAAGGCTTAATGGTGGCCCGGTTCGGCTTTGACGGTTTGCCCGACGGCTACGCCAACGACCGCCGCAGCTACTTTGCAGCCTTGGGCGAGACCGTGCTCATGTGGCAGCGGGGCGAGTTGGTGGATCCGCCAGAGCCGTTCGAGACCTTTGCCGCGCGCGTGAGCGAGGCTTTTGATGCCCTGGCACAGGGCGACGGGCCGGTGCTTGCGGTGACATCGGGCGGACCCATCGCGTTCCTTGTGGCACGCCTGATGGGGGCGCCGCACAGCCAGATGCTGCCCATCCAAATGCAGATCAAGAACTGTTCGCTCACCCGCTTCATGCGCCGTGACGGGGCGGCGATGCTGCACACCTTCAACGAGACGCCGCACATCAACGCCCAGTCCGCCGCCGAGCTGTTGACCTACGCATGAGTGCGGCAGCCCCGCTCGACCTTGATGCCATTGCGGCGTGGCTCGGCGAGCGGGTCGAGGGGTTTGGCGGGCCGATGCAAGTGCGCCAGTTCGCAGGCGGCCAGTCCAACCCCACATTTTTGCTGACAACGCCCGGCGGGCGCTTTGTGCTGCGCCGCAAGCCGCCGGGCGAACTGTTAAAGTCCGCCCATGCCGTGGACCGGGAGTTTGCCGTCCAGGAGGCGCTGGCGGGGAGCGATGTTCCTGTCGCCCCCATGCGCATCCTGTGCGAGGACGAAAGCGTCATCGGCACGGCGTTTTATGTGATGGACCATGTGCCTGGCCGCAACTTCGACGATCCGCGCTTGCCTGGCCTCACCAGTGATGAGCGCGCGGCCATCTACGATGAGATGGGCCGTGTCCTTGCCGCCATCCACACCGTCGATGTGGACCGTGCCGGCCTCTCCGACTATGGCCGCGCCGGAGACTATTTTGCCCGCCAGATCGGCCGCTGGACACGCCAGTATCGCGCAAGCGCCAGCGCGCCGAGCCGCGACATGGACCGTCTCATCGCCTGGCTTGAGGCGCACCAGCCTCCCGATGATGGCAGGCGCACCCTCGTCCACGGGGACTTTCGCATCGACAACCTGTTGTTTGCCGAAGAGGGGCCGCAGTGCGTTGCCGTCCTGGACTGGGAGCTTTCCACACTCGGCCATCCCCTTGCCGACCTTGCGGCCCTGTTGATGCAGTGGCGCCTTCCCCCCGGCGAACAGGGGCGGGGGCTTGGCGGCGTCGACAGAACCGCGCTCGGCCTTCCCTCCGACGAGGCGTTTGTTGCGAGCTACTTTGCGCGCACACGAACGCCCCCCCAGGACCTCAGCTTTCCCATCGCGTTTTGCTTCTTTCGCATGGCGGCGATCCTTGAAGGGGTGAAGGCCCGCGGCTTGCAAGGCAACGCCGCCAACCCTGCCCGTGCGGCGCAGTTGGGCGCCATGGTCCCCCTTTACATCCAAGGTGGGTTAAAAGCGGCGGACGGGAATGATGGCCAAACCGTGACGGACGGCCCATGAGCGATGGACGGCCCATGACCATTGACGCGCCTGAGGACACAGGCACCGAAGACCGCAACTTCGTGACCGCCCTTGCCCGCGGCCTTGATGTGCTGCGCTGCTTTCGGCCCAACGAGACGGCCCTCACCAACCAGGAACTGGCCCAACGCACGGGCCTTCCCAAGCCCACCGTCACGCGCCTCACTTTCACACTGAAGCGCCTCGGCTACCTTGTGCATTCAGAGCGCACCGGCACCTATCGCCTTGGCGCGGGCGTCTTGTCCCTCGGCTATGGCGTCCTTGCGGGGATGGAGATAGGCGAGCGCGCGGCAAGCGAGATGGACCGTTTGTGCGAAGGGCCGAACCCGCATATCACCGCCGCCGTTGCCGAACGCCATCGCCTGAGCGCGGTCTTCATGGCCGTGCGGCGGGCGCCCAACGCTGTCTCCCTCACCATGAATGTGGGGGCGCGGCTGCCTTTGTTTTACTCCGCCATCGGCCGGGCGATCCTGGTGGGGATGGGGGAGGAGGAGCGCTCCCACATCATCCGCCTTGCCGAGCAGGAGATGCCGTCCGAAACCCGCAGGCTGGCCGAGGCGGTGGACCGCGCGCTGAGCGATTATAGCCGTGACGGCTACACCACCTCCTTCGGCGACTGGCGGCCTGAGGTGAACGGCATTGCCGTCCCCGTCGCCTCCCTCAATGGAGACAGAATCTATGGGCTCAACGTGGGCGGGCCGTCCTTTCTTGTGCCGCCCCAGGTGCTGAAGGACGACTATGGCCCGCGCTTGAAAGAAGCCGCCGAAGCGTTGAGCCAGCGTGCCCTGACGGTGAACACGTGAGCGAGCGCGCAGGCACAGCCCCCCTCGACCCCAGACTGGTGGAGACCGCCTACGGCCTCCAGTCCACCCTTGGCTACACCATGACGGGGTGGCGCGAGGGGTTTGCCGCCATCGCCATGCCTTTGCGCCCCATCCACATGAACCGCTACGGCATTCCCCATGGCGGGCTTTACGGTGTCATGCTGGATACGGTGATGGGGTACGCGGGTAGCTTTACAGGCGACCCCGACCACCGCGTTTTCGCCATGACGTTGTCGCTCACCACCAACTTCCTGTCGCGCCCCACGACCGATGTTCTGTTGGCCGAAGGCCATCGCGTGGGCGGGGGCAAACGCACCTTCTTTGCCGAGGCCGAGGTGCGCGATGACGCCGGCACGGTGGTCGCCAAAGGGTCGGGCGTGTTCCGCTATCGCACGGGCGGGACCACCTGAAACCAGGCGCCCACCCAAGGCACGCGCGCTCTCGGGGGTATAGCGGGTATTAGGGCGTCTGGTAGGTGGCCATCACCTGTTGGAGGTGGTGGTCGCTGTCGCCGAACTGGTGATCGATCATCACAAGGCGCTTGGCGTAGTGGGAGGCGGGATACTCCCACGTCATGGCAATGCCGCCGTGCATCTGAATGGTTTCTTCAGCCACCAGACGGGCCGTGCGCCCCACCAGGGATTTGGCCATGGAGATGGTGCGTGTCTGTGCGTCCGTCCCCATCCGGCTTGCCGCAAGGATGGTGATGGAACGCGCCTGCTCGATGGCAATGGCAAGGTCCACCATGCGGTGCTGGAGGACTTGGAAGGTGCCAATGGCCCTGCCGAACTGTTTGCGGGTCTTGAGGTAATCCAAAAGCGTATCCTGGGTCACCTCCATGGCCCCCACCGCCTCGGCGCACAGGGCAAGGGCGGCAGCGTCCATGGCGTCCCGCAGCGCCGCCTCAGCGTCCTCCATCACAAGGGTCGCCGGTGTGGCGTCGAGGAAGACCTCGCCGGCGCCGCCACCGTCAATCATGCCGTAGGGGGTGAGGGCGGCGGCCTCGGGCGCCACCTCGAAAACGCCGATCCCGCCGGGCGTTCCTGCTGCCACGAGGAGCCGAGAGGCCGAGCTCAGCCCATAGACGACGCTCTTGCGGCCCGATAGGCGCCAGGCCGTGCCGTCGCGGCTGGCGCCGGTTGCAATGTCGGCAAGGTGGTAGGGGGCGTCCATCTCGCCGATGGCAACCGCCACGCGCTCTTCCCCTGAGAGGATCTGGTCGAGGGGAGCGCCGGCAGCGGTGAGAAGGTGCACGGCAAGGAGCGCTGGGAGCACGGGCTCGGGGCAAAGGGCACGGCCGAGGGCCTCAAAGACGGTCGCAATGTCAAAGCCTTCGCCGCCGAAGCCGCCCGCCGTTTCGTCCGCAAGGGCGTGGAGGATGCCAAGCTCGGCCATCGCCGCCCAGGTGTCTGGGTCGTGGTAGGGGGCTGTGTAGGCGACGCGGTTGCGATGCTCGATGCCAGACTGGGCGGACAAAAACCGCGCCAGCGTGTCGGCGAGCATGCGTCTGTCATCGCTGATCTCAAAGTCCACCGGTCACAGCTCCAGAACGGTCTTGGACAAGATGTTGCGCTGGATCTCGTTGGATCCGCCAAAAATGGAGAGCTTGCGGTTGTTGAAATAGGACGCTGCAGCCCCTGCCGCTTCAGGCGGGACGAGGGCTTCGTTGCCCTCAAGATCCTCCGACGGGAAGGGGGCGGCGGCAGGCCCCAGCGCCCGGCGCGTCAGATCGTTGAGGGCCTGGCGGATCACCGTTCCCTTGATCTTCAGCATGGAGGACTGGGGGCCTGGTGCCCCTGTCTTCTGCGCCTCGCTCAACATGCGAAGGTTGGTGATCTTCATGGCCTCAAGGTCGATCTCGATCTCCGCCAGCCGGGCAGCGAACAAAGGATCGTCGATCAGCCTCTTGCCGCCTCGGCGCTGATCGCGCGCAAGGGACAGGAGCGCCTGGAACGCCTCTGCGGAAAAGCCGACGCCGGCGATATTGGTGCGCTCATGGGTGAGAAGGTACTTGGCAATGGTCCACCCGGCGTTCTCCTCGCCCACAAGGTTTTCGGCAGGAACTTTGGCGTCGGTGAAGAAGACTTCGTTGACCTCAAACCCCCCTTCGATGAGGCGGATGGGGCGCATCTCCACCCCCGGCGTATCAAGGTCCACGAGGAGAAAGGAGATGCCCTCCTGGGGTTTGCCGTCTGTGCGGGTGCGCACCAGGCAGAAGATCTTGTTGGCGTGCTGGCCAAGGGTGGTCCACGTCTTCTGTCCGTTGACGATGTAGTGGTCGCCCTCCCGCACGGCGCGGGTCTTGAGGCTAGCAAGATCGGACCCCGCGCCAGGCTCCGAATAGCCCTGACACCACCAGTCCTCGCCCGACAGGATGCGCGGCAAAATGGCGGCTTTTTGTGCCTCCGAGCCAAACTTCAGGAGCACCGGACCCAGCATGTTGAGCC
>JBCDCF010000154.1:0-7594 GCA_039182345.1 Pseudomonadota bacterium | reverse complement strand
GCACAGCCTTCAATGTCCGCAATATCCACCTTCGACAGGAGGGCGATGTTGGGGTGAATGCCGGCTTCGGGCTTGGCGTCGGTCACGGCACGGCCTTTCGGCAGATCAAGGGTTCGGGGCGCACAGGCTGACCCATCATGCGGCAAGGTAGGCGGCCTTCACGAGGTCGCTCGTGGCAAGCTCGCGCGGGCTGCCTGAGACCGACACGCGGCCGTTGGCAAGGACGACGGCGTGGTCGGCCACCTCAAGGGACAAAGGCACGTTCTGCTCCACCAGGAGGATGGCGATGCCCTCTGCCTTCAACTCTTCGATGAGCAGAAAAATCCTGTCCACCATCTGCGGGGCAAGGCCAAGGGACGGCTCGTCCAGGAGGAGGAGCTTGGGGGCGCTCATCAAGGCGCGGGCGACGGCCAGCATCTGCTGTTCGCCGCCCGACAGGAGGCCGGCCCGCTGATTGCGCCGCTCGGCAAGGATCGGAAAGCGCTCCATCATCTGATCGCGCAGGTGGTGGGATTTTTGGGTATCGCCGTGCAGGCTCCCCGCAAGGGCAAGGTTTTCCTGCACGCTGAGCGAGGCGAAGACCCGCCGGCCTTCCGGTGAGACGCCGATGCCGCGCCGCACCACCTCCTCAGGCGACAGTCCCACAAGGGAGGCACCGTCGAACTCAATGGTGCCCTTGGAGATTTTGCGGGCGCCGGCAACGGCCATCAGCGTCGTGGTCTTGCCGGCACCGTTGGCGCCAAGGAGCGCCGTCACGGCACCCGACGCCACAGTCACGTCCACGCCTTTTACGGCGTGGACGGGGCCATAGTGAACGTCAAGGGCCGTGACGGTCAGCATCAGGGCGCCGGCAGCTTTTCGGGATCCGCCATGCCGCGCTTGATGAACTCCTTGGTGCCGTCGCCATGGATCTTGGCAATCACCACAGGGCGCAGGGGCATCCTGTCGGTGCCTTTGAAGGTGAAGTTGCTCATGATGCCTTTGCCGTCTTCGATGTTCGCAAGGGCTTCGGCAACGGCGCCAGGGTCGGTGGTGCCTGCGGCGGCGACGGCCTGCTCGATCATGTTGGCGATGTCGCAGCCGTTCACATAGTAGTTGTTGTCGGGCGGTGAGCCTGTGGCCTCCTCGAAGCGCTTGACGAAATCGGCGTAGGCCGAGCCTTCCTCAGGAAAGCCGCCCGAGGTGTGGTAGGTGCCGTCCACCACATCGCCCAGACCACGGATGGTGGGGGTGTCCAGAACGTCGCCGCCCATCACCTGCGTGTCGAGGCCAGCGCCGCGCAGCGCTTTGATGAAGGCGGGAAAGTCAGGCTCCCAGGCCCAGGTGACGATGATGTCGGGCGCAGGCTCTGTGTTCTTGATCTTCGTGACGATGGCCGAAAAGTCCGGCTGGTTCAGCGAATAAAGGGATTCGCCCACCACCGTGCCGCCGTTCTTTTCAAACACTTCGGCGAAGTATTCAGGCCCGCCGAGGGTGTAGGCGCTGTCGGGCGATTTCAGGATATAGACGCGCTCGAACCCCTGCTCGGTGGCAAAGTCGGCAAGGACGGTGCCCTGCTGGTTGTCGGCGGGGTAGGAGCCGAACACGAACTCGCCCACCTGCGTCAACACAGGCGCTGTGCCTGCAAACGTCATGGTGGGGATGCCTGCGGGCTGGGTGATCTGGCCGGACGCGATGGTGGGGTCGGCGTCGGCGGAGGAGACGATGAACTTCGCGCCCTCGTCCACAAGCTCCTGGGTGACCTTCACGGTCTCGGCCATGTCGGAGCGGGTGTCGCGCACTTCGATGCGCACGGGGATCTCACCGTTGAGACCGCCGTTGGCGTTCTTCTCCTCGATGCAGAACTTGAAGCCCGCATAGGCGGGCTGATCGTAAGGCGCCAGGTAGCCCGACTGCGCACTCATCACGCCGATGAAATACTCCTCGGCCAGCGCAGGGCTTGCGGCAAGGCCAACGGCGGCCACCAGCGCCAGCGCCGTGCCCCCTTTCAACCGATGGGTCATGCGATTGCTCCTTGTGTTGTTGGCGTCGTTTGGGCTGCGGACCGGCCGCGGCCGATATAGGCTTCGATCACGTCGGGATTGTCGCGGATCTCTGCCGGGGTTCCGTTGGCAATCACCCGTCCGCGGTTCATCACCACGATGGAGGCGGACAGGCGGTTCACGAACTCAAGGTCATGGTCGATGAGGAGGATGGCGATGTGCCGCTCCTCCGTCAGGCGCACGAGGCGGGCGGCAAGGTCTGAGGTTTCCTCAGGGTTCATGCCTGCGGCCGGCTCGTCCAGGAGGATCAGCGACGGCTCTTGGGCAAGGCAGCGGGCGATCTCAAGGCGTTTGCGCGCGCCGTAGGGGAGGCTCCCTGCCAACAGTTCAGCCTCCTCCTCAAGGTCGAGGAGGGAGAGTTCGCGGATGGCGCGGGCCTTGGACTCCTTCACCGAGCAGCCTGCCGCAAGCCCTGCCACGAGGACGTTCTCGTAAACGGTGAGATTTTCAAACAGGCGAAGGTTCTGGAACGTGCGGCCAAGGCCGAGGGGGGCGATGGTGTGGGGCGCGCGGCCGCGCAGCTCTACATCGCCGAACCGCATGGTGCCTGCATCGGCCGGGAACTGGCAGGTGAGAAGGTTCACCACCGTGGACTTGCCGGCGCCGTTGGGGCCGATCATCCCCGTCACAGTGCCTTGGGGGACGGTGAAGCCTGCCCCGTCCACAGCCTTCAACCCCTGGAAAGACTTGGTGAGGCCATCCACCGCCAAGGGCGCCGCGTTCTGGGGCTTTGCCGCAGGGGCGGGGGCCGTTGGGGCGATGGCGATGAGGCGGGTGAAGATGGCGGTAAGGCCAGGGATCATCGCCTCGCGCCGGCCGAAGATGCCATCGGGCCTGAGCCAGATGACGATGAGGATGGCAAGGCTGAGCGCAACGGTGGTGAGGCCGAAGACGGCAGGCACCTCGAACGTGCCGATGGTGAAGCCGCCTTCCGCCTGGCGCACCGTGTCCTGAAGCAGTGTCACCACCATGACGCCGCAGACCGCGCCGGAGACGGTAGCCATCCCGCCCACGATCAGCATCGCAACAAGCGTGAAGGTGAGGGTGAGGTAGAATGTGTTGGGCGAGAAGGCCCCCAGCATGTGCCCATAAAGGGCGCCGGCGATGGCTGCGAGCCCGCCCGACAGCACCCAGGAGATGAGGCGCACGGTGCGCGGGTTGATGCCGAGCGCCACGGCCGCGGACTCGTTGTCGCGCGTTGCGCGCAGCATCAGCCCCCATCGGCTTTCTCGGAACAATCGCGCAAGGATGACGAAGGCAACGGCCGCGGCAATCGCCACCTCGAACGTCGTCACACGGGGAACGCCGAAAAAGGTCTGGCTGCCGCGGGTGATTTCCCGCGCGCCGATCATCACCGAGTGGACGATGATGAGAAGGCCGAGGGTGGCAATGGTGGCCGAGGCCCCCGTCAGCCGTGTGATGGGAATGCCTGTTGCGAGCGCAAAGCCGAGCCCCACCACAAGGACGATGACGAGTGCGACGGGCAGCGCAAGCTCATGGCCTGCCAGAAAGTCCGGCAGTTGCGGCAGGGCCGTGCGCTGCATCATGGCGGGCATCGTCAGGATGCCCGACAGGTAAGCCCCGATCCCCATGAAGGCGGCGTGGCCGAAGGAGACGATGCCCGAGTTGCCCACGAACAGCCCGATCGCCACCACGGCGGCGATGTTGACGCACATTTGCGTCGCAATCCTCTCGCCATAGCGGCCGAGCAGCCACTCGATCCCGAACGAGACCACGAGGATGGCGGCAACGGCCAGAACCGTTTGCGCCGTCTGACGGCCAAGCCGCCGGCGCGGCAGATCTTCCAGTCCAGCGGCCGTCATCGACGCTCCACGTTGGGGTGACCACCGAATGAAACGGCCCCGTGCCCATTTGTCAAACAGGTTTCAGTGTTGATTGAAGTTTGGGCATATGCAAAGGATTTATCAGAAATGAGCCAGCCCAGCAGAGCCCCCCATCCGCCGCCAACGACACCGCCGCCACCACCGTGGGAAGGCGGTGCGCTCAGCCCTGGCGACCCCGACCCTGTGGGCCACGAGCGGGCCGATTCGGCCACCCCGTTCCTGATTGCCTGCGACCATGCCGACAACGTTCTTCCCTCAAAGCTGCGTGCCACGTCGCTTGGGGAGCAAGATTTGGGCCGACACATTGCCTGGGACATTGGTGCCCTCGGTGTTGCCCAAGGGCTTTCGGCGCTGCTCGATGCTGAGCTCATCTACCAACGGTATTCGCGGCTTGTGATCGACTGCAACCGTCCGCCGCACGTTCCTGGCGCGTTTGTGACACAATCGGACCTGACGCCGGTGGATTTTAACGCCGGCATCACCCCGCCTGAGATGGCGGCGCGGGTGGCGGAGATCTTTCATCCCTACCATGCGCGCCTTGCGGGGTCGGTCGCAGCACGGCTGAAGCGCGGGGCGCCGCCGGTGTTCCTGGCCATCCACTCCTACACGCCCCACCACCAGGCGCTGCCTGGGCCGCGGCCGTGGCCGGTGAGCCTTTTGTTCAACCGCCATCCGGACCTGTCGCTCGCCATGAAGCCGCATCTTGAGGCGATCGAAGGGGTCGGCGGTCCGGTCGGCCTCAATGTGCCTTACGAGGTGAGCGACCTCAGCGACTACGCCATACCGATCCACGCCGAGCGCAACGGGCTTTTGAGCGTCGAGGTGGAGGTGCGGCAGGATTTGATCGCCACCGAACAGGGTCAGGCCTTGTGGGCAAGGCACCTGGCATCGGCCGTGAAAGGCGCGCTTGCCGATCTTGGCATGAGGACGCATAGCTAACGCGCCGCCCCATCAGGTCCAAGCGGGCGCGCCATTCAAAACACGCCTTCGGTTTTTGGCCCGAGGCAAACAGGACGATGTTGGAGGGGTGAGGCGTATGAGCGGTGATGCGGTCGGGGTCGCGATGATCGGCAACATCGACCTGTCGGGCGTCTTTCGCGGCCGCTCGTTCCCTGCCGAGCGGCTCGACAGCGTCCTCTCCTCCGGCCTTCCCTGGGTGCCCGGCAACATCTGCCTGTCGCCCTGCAACACCATTCCACCGGACAACCCTTGGGGGCCTGTGGGCGAGACGCGCTTCATGGCCGATCGTTCCACCCGCGTCACGCTGCCGGCACGGGGCGAAAAGCCTGCTGCAGCGCTCTACCTTGCCGACATCCGCCACCATGACGGCAGCCCTTGGGACGGCTGTGCGCGCACGCAGCTTGCCCGCGCCCTCGACCTTCTGGAGGAGCGCTATGGCCTGACAATGCAGGTTGGGTTCGAGCAGGAGTGCTACATCAAAGGCCTCGACCCGACGCCGCGACCGGCCTTCTCGTTATCGGGCACGCGGGTGGTGTCCGGCCTTGCCGCTGAAGTTCAGGATATCCTGTCCACCGCCAACACACGGCTTGACCAGTTCGTCCATGAATACGGCGAGCACCAGTTCGAGATCGCAGCGCCCGTGCGGCCCGCCATGCGCGCTTGCGACGAGGCGGTGATGGCGCGCGAGGTCATTCGCGATGCGGCCTTTGCGCGGGACGCCCACGCCACCTTTATTCCGCGGCCCGACCCTGCCCAGCCGGGCAGCGGCGTCCACATTCATTTCAGCCTTTGGGATGAGGCGAACGCGCCCGAAACCGTCCGCGACGGCGTGATGACGGACACGGCGAACCGCTTCGTCGCCGGCATCTTGAAGCACATGGACGCTGTGATGGGCTTCACGACGCCCTCGCCCAACTCGTTCGACCGCCTGCGCCCGTCAAGCTGGGTGGGCGTTTATAAGTGCGTCGGCACGCGCAACCGCGAGGCGGCAATCCGCGTGGTGCCGCGCGCCCCGGCGGGGGAGGGCCGCCACCCTGGTGCCTCGCTGGAGTTCCGCGTCGCTGACGGGACGGCAAACCCTTACCTGTGCATCGCCGCCCTCATCCACGCAGGCATGGCAGGTCTTGCCGAAGGCGTTGCCGCGCCTGAAGAGGTGGAGGTGGACCCTGCAACGCTGCCGGCGATGGAGCGAGAGGCCCGCGGGATCGCACCCCTTGCCAGTTCGCTCGCCGATATTGTCGGCCATCTGGAGCGCACCGGCATTGGTGCGCAGTGGTTCGGCGACCTGTTCTGGTCGGCCTATTTGACCGTGCGCCGCAACGAAATGAACGATGCGGCGACCTGGGGCGAGGACTACGCGAAGAAAATCGCGCTCGCCATCTGATCGCGATGCGCTGATCCGCCCGAAGCCGTGTGACAACGGGTGGGCAGCGCGCCGGCGATCACCACATTGTGTGTAACGGGCGCGCCTGACGCGGTGCCCCTGCCGGCCGAGGGCCCGCGGGGGATGCCCCGACAGCCAGCCCCATCAAGCGCCGCTTGCTCGGCCGACAGAGGACGCCACCGATGCTGACAAACGATGAACTCGCGGCGTGGGACCGCGAGAACTTCTTCCATCCCTCCACGCCTGTGGGTGCTTTTGCCCGCGGCGAGATGTTGGGGCGCATCGTTGAAGGCGGCGAAGGTGTCTATATTCGCGACCGCGATGGCCGCACCTTCCTGGACGGGTTCGGCGGCCTTTACTGCGTGAACGTCGGCTACGGCCGGCAGGAGATTGCCGAAGCCATCGCCGAACAGGCCAAGTCCCTTGCCTACTACCACGCCTATGTGGGCCACGGCACCGAGGCCTCCATCACGCTGGCGAAGATGGTGATGGACCGTGCGCCCTCGCACATGTCGAAGGTCTATTTCGGCCTTGGTGGGTCGGACGCCAACGAGACCAATGTGAAATTCCTCTGGGCCTACAATAACTTGATCGGCAGGCCTCAGAAGAAGAAGATCATCTCGCGCTTGCGCGGCTATCACGGCTCCGGGCTGATGACGGGCTCGCTGACGGGCCTGCCCTTGTTTCACAAGACCTTCGACCTCCCGTTCGACATGGTGCGCCACGCGGTAGCGCCGGCTTACCTGCGCCGGCCCGATGCGGACATGAGCGAGGCCGACTTCACCCGCTACTGCGCCGCCGAGCTTGAGGCGATGATCGAGAAGGAAGGGGCTGACACCATCGCCGCCTTCATCGCCGAGCCGGTGATGGGGACAGGTGGCATTGTGCCCCCGCCTGAGGGGTACTGGGCGGCCATCACGCCGATCCTTGAAAAGCACGACATCATGCTGATTGCCGATGAGGTGGTGTGCGGTTTCGGACGTCTGGGCACCATGTTCGGCAGCGACTATTACGACCTGAAGCCTGACTTCATGACCATCGCGAAGGGGCTGACGTCGGCCTATGCACCTTTGTCAGGCTCCATCGTGTCGGAGCGTGTGTTCAAGGTTCTGGCGGAGGGGACCGATGCCATGGGCCCCATCGGCCATGGCTGGACCTATTCGGCCCACCCCATTGCTGCGGCCGCCGGCGTGGCGAACCTGAAGCTGGTGGACAGCCTGAACCTTCTGGAAAACGTCACCGTCACCGGTCCAGCCCTCACCACGATGTTGCAGGACGCTGTGGGCGACCATCCGAACGTTGCCGAGGTGCGCGGCTGCGGCATGCTGTCAGCGGTGGAGTTTGCCGAGAACCCGCAGGAGCGG
>JBCDCF010000153.1:0-7679 GCA_039182345.1 Pseudomonadota bacterium | reverse complement strand
GTCAGGCCAGGCATGTTGTAGACGGCGGTGCCGAGCGCTTTGACGGGCTTGCCGGCGCGAACGGCGTGGATGCCGACGGTAGAGTTCACCAGCACCACACCTTCACATCGGCTCAACATGTCCGGCAAAGAGCCTGCGGACATGAGGCGGATGCGCCCGGTCAGCCCGTGGTCGCGCTTGGCCCTTTGCAGTGTGCGCTGCCAGTTCTCCAACCCATTGTCGAGAGGGTGGATTTTTACCAGCAGCCGCGTCTCTTCAGGCGCGTCCTTGCCGAAGGAGGAGAACACCTCGTGCACCACATCCGCCAGGCGCTGATAGCGCGAGTTGTGGCGGATCTGGTAGTCCTCCTGAAGCTGCATGGGAAAGAAAAAGTAGGGCCTGTTTTCAGCGACGATACGCCGCAACTGGCGGGGGGCCCTTTGCTGGGCGATTTGCCGGCGCACAAGCTGGGGCAGCCAGGAGATGTATTCCTTTAAAGGGCTGTTGGGGCGGTCGGCCTCGTAGCTGGGGTAGCGCCACCGACCGGCGATTCGCGTCAGGTGGTAGGTGACGTCCTGGTAGGCCTCGTTGGCGAAGGCGTGGCGGTAAAGGCCGTCATCGTTCACCGCGGGCGCGCCGTCGGCAATGGCGGCAATCCTTGCCGGATCGTCTGGAAAGCGGGAGTAGGCGCCCATGCCGCCAGGCTCAAGGGTCAACCAATCGGGCCGCAGGTAGCCATTTTCCACCGCATAGGGGATGGCGCCGCGCCGGGTCGCCACCCGTTCGGCAATGCGGTGATAGGGGACACGGTCGGCAAAGTAGAGCACGTCGGTGATGGCAAGGCGCTCCATCAAACCGTCGAGGAACGCGTCGAAATCCTCCAGCGTGCCGCGGTAGGGGATGGCGGTGCGGTCCGCCCGCAAACGGTCGCCCGAGTGGAAGACCACCCGGTGGACCGGCGCGCCGGCGTCGGCAAACGCCCGGCCCAGTTCGGAAAAGAACGCCGTCGGCGGCCCCTGCAACAGGAGGATCCGCCGCGACTGTGGCGACTGCGCCATTCGGCAGATCTCCCTTCGTGCACGCCCGCACTGTTCCAACGACACCCGCGTTGACTTTGCAACAAATCATCGCCGGATTAACGGGCCGTCATCGCCTTGGAGGGCCCGCTATGAAGATTCGCGCCATCAAAACGCTGAGGGTTCCGCCTTACGACAATCTGTTGTGGGTGATGGTGGAAACCGACGAGGGTCTGACCGGCGTTGGCGAAGCTTGCAAGGCGGCCACCGCGGTGGAGGCCTACATTCACGATTGGTGTGCCCCGCTCCTTGTGGGCAAGAGCGCGCTCGACATTCCGGCCCGCCGCGCCGAGCTCGAGCCTTACATCGGCTGGGGCGGGGCGGGGGTGGAGACACGCGCCGTCTCAGCCATCGACATTGCCCTGTGGGACCTCATGGGCAAGGCCCAGAACCGCCCTGTGGTGGAGGTTCTTGGCGGAAGGGCGCGCGAGACCATTCGCACCTACAACACCTGCGCCGGCAGCGGCTATATGCGCAAGGCCGAGGGGCAGAAAAGCAGCAACTGGGCGCTCGCCAACGAGGGTCAGTACGAGGACCTCAACGCCTTTCTCAACACCGCGGACGAGCTTGCCCACTCCCTCCTGGAGGAGGGCATCACGGGCATGAAAATCTGGCCGTTCGACATTGCCGCCGAGCGCACGGGCGGGCGCGACATCAATGCCGAAGAGGTGAAGCGCGCCTTGTCGCCGTTTGAGAAGATCCGCCACGCCGTCGGCGACAAGATGGACATCATGGTGGAGTTCCACTCCCTCTGGTCGCTCCCCATGGCGCGGCGTTTGGCCGGTTACCTGGAGCCCTTCAACACCTACTGGCACGAGGACCCGTTCCGCCTCGACAACCCGTCAGACATTGCCGCCTACGCCCCCCATTCCAAGGCGTGGATCTGCGTGTCGGAGACCTGGTCCTCCATCCACCAGTTCCGCGATGCGCTGGCGACGGGGGCCGTGGGCGTTGCCATGTTCGACCTTGCCTGGTGCGGCGGCATCACCGACGGGCGCAAGATTGCCGCCCTTGCAGAGGCCCACAAAGTCCCCTGCGCCCCGCACGATTGTACAGGTCCCATCGGCTATGCTGCGGGCTGCCACGTGGCCATGCACATTCCCAATGCGCTGATCATGGAGAGCGTCAGGGCCTTCTACAAAGGCTGGTACAACGACCTTGTGACGGGCCTTCCCCAAGTGAAGGACGGCCACATCACCCTCACCGACGCCCCCGGCCACGGCATTGTCCTCAACGACGGGCTGGAGCAGCGCGAGGGGGCTGTGGTGCGCCGCTCCACCTAAAGGTCGGCTGGCGGGTCGTCGGCCTGGTAGGTGAGGAGGTCGCCCGGCTGGCAGTCCAGGTGGCGGCAGATGGCCTCCAACGTTTCGAACCTGACGCCCTTCACTTTGCCGCGCTTGAGGAGGGAGAGGTTGGCCTCGGTGATGCCGACGGTCGCTGCAAGGTCCTTGGACTTCACCTTGCGCATGGCAAGCATCACGTCGAGGTGGACGACGATCGCCATCACACGATCTGCGCGTTGTAGTCCGCCATATCCACCGCGCGGGCCATCACCCCGCCGATGGCCCAGACAATCCCTCCGAACAAGAGGCCGAGGAGCTGGTTGCTGTTCAGCTCCACAACGAGGGCATGGTTGCCTGTGCTTGAGCCGAGCGCCACCAGACCGAGGAGTGTGGGGGTCAAAAGAGCAATGATGGCTGCCAGCGCCACCCGTGCCCCGAAGGCGCGCAAGGCCGTCACCACCCCCACCTGAAAGTACTGGCCCGACCCGAACGCAAAGAAGCACCGGCTCGCCGCCACCAACGCCGCCGCAATGCATATGACGGGCGCCATCACCAGGCATCCCGTCAGCGCCCATTGCCAGGGGGCGAGCGCGGTCGGGTCCATATGAAGGCGGCTTGCAAGGTGGTCGGAGATGCCGCCGCTGAACGCTGCCCACACCAAAGCCGCCGGCAACATCCCCGCGACGGCAAGGCTTGTCACGGCCAAAAACACACTGAAGCGCCGCAACCCGCGATCACGCCGGTGATTGCGGCCCAAAGGCCGGTGGCTGAGAAAGGACAACATCAAGCACTCCCTACGGTTCAGATGCCGCCATCAACACCAATCATTATTGTTTTGCAATAAGAAATTTCTGTGAAATAGCGTGCAGGTGGCGCCGCCGGCCTCCAGCGCGTTGCGCCACCCCACCAGGCGGCACAGCGCCAGCGCACCGGCCCTTGGAGGCCTTCCATGGGGGGATGAGGTTCAAACGTGTCCAAAACGCAGTTGCCGACACGGCCGAATGGGGGCACACCAGCCGGGCGGGAGGAACCATCGATGAAAAAAGACGTGACGCTGCGCAGCAGGGCCTGGTTCGACGACAAGGACGACCCCTCAGCGACAGCGCTGTACCTGGAGCGCTACCTCAATTTCGGCCTGTCGCGGGAGGAGTTGCAGTCGGGCAAACCCATCATCGGCATTGCGCAGACGGGCTCGGACCTGTCCCCCTGCAACCGTCCCTTGGTGGAGCTTGCCAAGCGCGTGCGCGAAGGGATTCGCGAAGCTGGCGGCATTGCGCTTGAGTTTCCCATCCACCCCATCCAGGAGACTGGCAAGCGGCCCACAGCATCGGTGGATAGGAACCTTGCTTACCTCAGCCTTGTGGAGGTCCTGCACGGCTACCCCCTTGACGGTGTGGTGCTGACCATCGGCTGCGACAAGACAATGCCTGCCTGCGTCATGGCGGCGGCAACGGTAGACATTCCGGCCATCGCCTTGTCGGGCGGGCCGATGCTGAACGGGTGGTATCGCGGCAGGCGCACGGGCGCAGGCACCATCGTGTGGGAGGCGCGCAAGCAGCTTGCCGCCGGCGAGATCGACTATGAGGGCTTCATCGACCTTGTGGCGTCCGCCTCACCGTCGCCCGGCTACTGCAACACCATGGGCACCGCCACCACCATGAACTCCCTTGCCGAAGCGCTAGGGATGAGCCTGCCTGGAAGCGCGGCCATTCCCGCCCCCCATAAGGAGCGTGCCAAGGTCGCTTACCTCACCGGGCTCAGAATTGTGGACATGGTGCGTGAGGATTTGCGCCCGTCCGACGTCCTCACCCGCAAAGCCTTTGAGAACGCCATCATCGTCAACTCGGCCATCGGCGGCTCGTCCAACGCGCCCATCCACATCAACGCCATTGCCGCCCACATGGGCGTGGAGCTGTCCATCGACGACTGGGAGACTGTGGGGCTTGACGTTCCGCTTCTGGTCAACCTTCAGCCGGCAGGTGACTATCTGGGCGAGGACTATCACCACGCCGGCGGCGTTCCCGCAGTGGTGGCCGAACTCATGCGCCATGGCCGCATCCATGAGGATGCCCTCACCGTCAACGGGAAGACCATGGGCGAGAACTGCCGGGATGCGGAAATTCTCGACACCGACGTCATTCGCACCGTTGAGACGGCTCTGAAACCCACCGCAGGCTTCAAGGTGATGCGGGGCAACCTGTTCGATGCCGCCGTCATGAAGCTCTCGGTGATCGATGAGACCTTCCGCAGCCGGTACCTGTCCAACCCCGACGATCCGGAAGCGTTCGAGGGCCGTGCCATCGTCTTCGATGGTCCTGAAGACTACCACCACAAGATCGACGACCCGTCGCTGGGGATTGACGGCAACTGCATCCTCTTCATCCGCGGCACGGGGCCCATCGGCTATCCGGGCGCAGCCGAAGTGGTGAACATGCGCGCGCCCGACTACCTGATCCGCCAAGGCATTATGGAGCTGCCTTGCGTGGGGGACGGCCGCCAGTCAGGCACGTCGGGCACACCGTCCATTCTCAACGCCTCGCCCGAAGCTGCGGCAGGCGGCGGGCTCGCGCTCTTGAAGAACGGTGACACGGTGCGCATCGACATCAACAAGGGCCGCGCCGACATCCTGATCAGCGATGAGGAGCTGGCGGCCCGCCGGTCGGCCCTTGAGGCGGAGGGGGGCTACAAGTACCCCGAGAGCCACACCCCCTGGCAGGAGCTTCAGCGCGGCTGCGTGGATCAGCTCGCCAACGGCATGGTGCTGAAGCCGGCCGTGAAGTACCGCAAGATCGCCCGCTCGTTCATCCCACGCCACAGCCACTGATGCTGATCGGGGTCGATTGGGGCACCACCAACGTGCGTGCCTGGCTGATGGACGGCTCGGGCACCATCGTTGCGCACACCCGCTCCGAGGAGGGGATGATGCGTGTGGCCGATGGCGCCTATCCGGCAACGCTGGCGCGCATCCTTGCCCCTTTCGACAATCACGAAGGGGCAGGGGAGGCGCCGATCCTCCTGTCAGGCATGGTGGGAAGCCGCCAGGGGTGGCACGAGGCGCCTTATGCGTCCTGCCCCTGCCACCTTGGCGACCTTGCGGCCGCCGCCCTCCTCGTTCCCGATATGGACAGGGACGTTGCCATTGTCCCAGGCGTTGCTGTGGGGATGGAAGGGGGGGCCTTCGCGGACGTGATGCGCGGCGAGGAAACACAGGTCTTCGGCGCCCTCCACCTCATGGGGCGCACCGCCGCCACCCTCGTCCTGCCGGGCACCCACGCCAAATGGGTCCGTGTGGACAGCGGAGCGATCACCGATTTTCGCACCTTCATGACAGGCGATGTCTACGCTGCCGTCGGCGGCCACACCATCTTGGCAAAGACCCTTGGGACGGACTCCGGCAACCCTGGCGCCTTTGCCCGCGGCCTCGACGCTGCGGCGGGGCTTGTGGCCCCTGGCGACCTCCTTGCCAGGCTCTTTTCGGTGCGCAGCGAAGGGCTGTTCGACCGCCTTCCGCCCAACGATGCGGCTAGCTTCCTCTCAGGCCTTTTGATCGGCGCTGAGGTGAGGGGTGCGGCCGGCGACGCCGAGAGTGTCATCATCGTGGGCGGCGCAGCGCTGACGGAACGCTACGAGACGGCGATGGCCCACTTCGGCATCCCCACAGAGCGCGCGCCTGAGGACAGCACGGCGAAAGGCCAGTTCCTGGTCGCCCAGGCACGCACCGACGGGTGAGGCCGTTGACGACACGGCGCTGACGCGGCACCACACACCAGTCGCATTGAGAGCGCCCGCGACCCATCACGTGAGGATGAAAGGGATGGCCATGGACTTTCGGCACGCGCTTGAGCGGATGCCCGTCATCGCGGTGCTGCGTGGCATCGCCCCGGAGGAGGCCGAGCCCGTGGGCAAGGCCCTCATGGATGCAGGCATCCTCATCATGGAAGTGCCATTGAACTCGCCCGACCCTTACCGCTCCATCGCCATCCAGGCCGAGCGTTTTGGGGCCGATGCCGTGGTGGGTGCAGGCACCGTCCTTTACCCCGAGCAGGTGGCGCGGGTGGCTGACGCAGGGGGCAGGATCATCGTCTCCCCCAACCTCAATGAGGAGGTGGTGCGGGCCACCAAGCGCTGCGGCCTCATCTCCGTGCCGGGCGTCTACACTCCCTCGGAAGCGTTTCGTGCGCTGGATGCGGGCGCGGATGCACTGAAGCTGTTTCCAGGAGACGGCTTGTCGCCGAAGGTGGTGAAAGCCCTTCGCGCGGTGGTGCCTCAGGACGCGCTCCTTGCCGTCACAGGCGGCGTCGACGCCGACAATCTGGCCGATTGGATTGCTGGCGGTGCCAATGGCGTGGGCATCGGCTCTGCCCTTTATAAACCCGGCAAGGCGCTTGACGACGTTGCCGCCGATGCGGTGCGCTTTGCCGCTGCCGCGCGGCCCAAACAGGGCGGCGAGGGCAAAGGCGTTCCCGCGGAAAGCCGCGCCCAGCTTCACCCCATCGCGTCGGAATCGGCTGACGAAGCCGTCAGCTAAAAGGGCCTTTCGTTTCGATGGAGATTGTCTGCCTGGGCGAACCCCTGGTCGAGTTCAACCAGCAAGAGGATGGCCGCTGGCTGGAAGGGTTTGGCGGCGACACGTCTAACGTTGCCATTGCCGCCCGTCGCCAAGGGGTGGAAAGCGCTATGATCGCCCACATCGGTGCGGACGATTTCGGCGATGGTCTGATGCGCCTTTGGGCGACCGAGGGTGTGGCCACCGACACCGTCGTCCGCGATGCCGACGCCCCGACGGGCATTTACTTCGTGCGCCATGGGCCTGACGGGCACGTCTTCTCCTACCGCCGCAAGGGTTCAGCGGCGAGCTTGATGCGCCCGCAGGACCTGCCCCTTCACACCATTGCCTCGGCGCGGGTCCTTCACCTTTCGGCCATCAGCCAGGCCATCTCCGACACGGCGGCGGATGCATGTTTTGCCGCCATCGCCCATGCACGCGAGAACGGTGTGAGGGTTGCCTACGACACCAACCTGCGCACACGGCTGTGGCCAGTGGACCGGGCGCGCGCGGTGATCCACGAAACGCTCCGGCACGTGGACATTGCCTTGCCGGGGCTCGACGATGCGCGCGTCCTCACGGGCATATCTGACCCCCATGAGATCGTGCGCTTCTACCGCGGCCTCGGCCCCTTAATCGTGGCACTGACCCTTGGGGAAGACGGTGCCCTTGTTGCCGATGGCGACACGGTACACCACGTTCCGCCCGTTCCCACACGCCTTGTGGATGCAAGCGGCGCGGGGGACTGTTTTGACGGCGCCTTCCTGGCACGGCTTTGCCGTGGTGACACGGCGC
>JBCDCF010000152.1:0-7723 GCA_039182345.1 Pseudomonadota bacterium | reverse complement strand
TTGAGGATGGGGTTTTCGACAATGGACTCCACGAGGAGCGCATACTCCTCAGGCTTGCCGAGACGCTGGGGGAAGGGGACCTGCTGACCCAGCGAGTTCACCACCTTCTCACCAAGGCCAATCAGCATCGGCGTCTCGAATATCCCCGGCGCGATGGTCACAACGCGGATGCCGTGCTGGGAAAGGTCCCGCGCCAGAGGCAGTGTCAGCGCAGCAACGCCTCCCTTGGAGGCAGCATAGGCGGCCTGACCGATCTGCCCGTCATAGGCGGCCACGGAGGCGGTGTTGATGATGACGCCACGCTCGCCGTCTTCGGTGATCGGGTCTTCACCGCTCATCCCCAAAGCGGCAATGGCGCTGGCGCGGAAGGTGCCGGCCAGATTGACCTCCAGCACCTTGGAAAACATGTCGAACGGGTGGGTGGCACCGCGCGACACCGTCTTTGCCACGGGGGCAATCCCCGCGCAGTTGACCAGAATGCGCTCCTGTCCGTGGGCGTTGCGGGCGGTGTCGAACGCGGCCTTCAGGCTGTCCTCGCTGGTGACGTCGGCATGGGCGAACACCCCGCCGATTTCCTGTGCCACCGCTTCGCCCGCATCGGCCATGTCGAACACGGCCACCTTGCACCCTGCCGCCGCCAAACGGCGGGCTGTGGCAGCACCAAGGCCTGACGCGCCGCCTGTGACAACGGCAGCGGGCGATTGTGACAGCTTCATGGGAGGGCTCCTTCGACGCCGGATCTGAAGGGGCTGTCAAGCACGGCACGCCCTGTTTGGGAAGATCTGGCGCGCTTGGCGGACCGGCGGCCTGCGGCTCGACGCCTCCGCGGTCAGGGCACCGGCTGGGCGAGGGCCATGGCAGGCGATTCCAAAATGCGTCCGCGACGAAGGACAAAGCGCGTGCCTTCGCGCGCCACCTCAGCGTTGGGCAGTTTTGCAATCACCGTGTTGCGCAGGTCGTCCAGCGCATCATCGGTCCTGCAAGGGTCGTGGTGGAAGAGGACGGGGGCGGCAACACCCGCATCGGTGGCCAGCTTCAGCGCCTTCTCGGGGGTTGAGTGGCCCCAGCCCACGAACCGATCATACTCCTCTTCAAGGTACATGGCGTCATAGACCATCACGTCAGCACCCTTCACGAACGCGGCGACCTCAGCATCAATCTGAGCATCGCCGTGTTCGTGATCGGTGATGATGGCGATGGACGAGCCACACCAGTCGATCCTGTAGCCTGTGGCATTGCCGGGGTGGTTCAGCCGCTGGGTGCGAAGGGTCAACCCGCTCACCAGCGTGATGGGCTCGCCGGCTTTGAAGGAGCGGAAGTTGGTGTTGCGCAGTGCCGACGTGGCGACCGGGAAGATGGGGGGCGACATCATCCGCTCCACAATCTCCTCCAGCGAGCCGCCTGGGGGGATGTGGCCGGCCCAAAGGTTCACCTCCACCGACGGGTCGTAGGCGATGCGGAAAAAGGGCAGACCGCAGATGTGGTCCATGTGCGTGTGGGTGAAGATGACGTCGAGGTGCTCGATGCCGCGCTCGGTGAAGGCCGTGCCTGCCGCGCGGGCGCCCGACCCAAGGTCCACCACCACCGTGTGCGGGCCTGCGCGCACCTCAAGGCAGGTGGTCTCCCCGCCATAACGAAGGGTGTGTTGGCCAGGGGCGGGAATGGAGCCGCGCACCCCCCAAAAGGTGAGGCTCAGCGTCTCCTCGTCGTGGTTATCCATCGGCGACCGCCGCCCGCAGCCGGCCGAACTCGCGCGTGGTGCGCTCCAGCCTGTGGGCCAAGGCCCGCATCACCTCCACCGCCATGTCGGGGAAGTTGTTCAACAACTTGAAAAAATGTTCCTTGGAGACTGCCAAGGCCACCACCGTGGAAGTGGCCCTCACGGTGGCGGTGCGTGGCACGTCAATCAAAATGGCAATCTCGCCCACAAAGTCATTCTCGCCCAGTTTGGCCACCAACTGTTCACCCCCGTTGGTGTGGATCACCACATCAGCACTGCCGCCCAAGATGATGTAGGCGGTGTCGCCAAAGTCACCTTCCTCCATCAGCGGCTCGCCCTCCTCGAACCGGACTCTCTCCGACAGGAAGGCGAGGAGACGCAGTTTCTGGTCGTCGACGCCGCGAAAGAGCGGAACCTTACGAAGCGCTGCGGTGTCAGTGTCGAGGCTCATGACGCCTCCTTCTCCAGAACGTCCGCCGATGTCCCGTTGAGGGCGATGTTCTGCACGCTATCCCATCCCCCTGTTGCGACCAAACGACCTTCGCGCATCACGATGACCGAATCGAGATTTTTGGCCACCTGCGGGTCCGCCGTGCCAATGACGATGGTGTCCTCGCCGCCGCTGGCAAGAATGCGCTTGGCAAGATCGGCGTCTCCATCGGACACGGCATCGAACACCAGCACCTGCGGCCGCTTCACCAGAGCGCGCACAAGGCCGATGCGCCTGCGCTGGCTGGCCGACAGGCGCCCGCCTGCCACACCCACGCTGAAGGACAGGCCCGCCCGCGCGATGGGGTCGCGTAACTCCAGCTCGCGCAAGGTGTCGCGCAGGAACCCGTCGATCCTGTCGCTGGCGCCGCGCCTGTCCACGCGCGGTTTGCCGAACAGGATGTTCTCCTCAATGGTCAACGGCGCCACGTACTTTTCGTTGTCGAACAGGGCGTAGCGTTTGTCGCCCTTCAGCCGCTCATGAACCTTGCAGCGCGCTGCAATGAGGCGTGCCTCCTGCTCGTCCGTGAGGCTGACGATGCGGTGGCGGCCAGGCACGAGGCGGAAGGCAAGGCCCACGAAGGCCGACAGGTCATCGGCCGACAATGGCTTGCCGCTCTTGCCTTTGTGGCGGCGCAGGCGCTGCTCGAACACAGGCACGTCTTCGGGCGCCAGGAAGCTGTAGTCGCCGATAAGGCTGGCATCGGCGCCCGTGTCGGAGAACAGTTCGATCATGGTGCCGGCGACTTCCGCGCCAATGTCCACCAGAAGGGACAAGACGTCCGCCTCGTCCAGCGCCTCGCGGATTTTCGGGTCGGACGCAGCGTCCCACACCTTCACGCTGGGGTCGCTCGGCAGGGCGTAAAGGGTGTTTTCGCCCACCGTTGCGCTGTAGTTGAAGGTGTCGAAACTCCACAGCTTCACAAGGTCGGCCATCTTCGCGTCGGAGGCGACGCGCTTGGCCACCTCGGCGCGCGCGGTGAGGATCCTGTCCACAAGCTGCGCCTGGCCGTCCTGGTCGAGGTAGGCGGCAAGGCCGAGGCGGTAAAGGTCGCCCTCAAGCCCCACAAGCTCGAACAGTGCAAGCAGGCGGTCGTCGAGCTTTGCAGGGTCGTCCACGCCGGCGCGCTCGTAGTTCTCCCATGGGGCGGTGATGTCGAGGAGGGAGTTGCCTGTGAAGATCGCCTCCGCCCGGCGCGAGGAGCTGAGGTCATCCTCCGCCTCCCCGGTCGGCTTGGTGCGCAGGCCGTAGACCACGTTGCCGCGGATGGTGTCGTTGAAGATGTAAGGCTCGCTCCCGACGTAGGAGACGACCGAGGCGATGGCGGCCTGGGGTAGCTCCTCAAGCCGCTGGCCGCCCAAAGTGGCACGGCCGGCGATGGGATCGAGCAGCCCGCACATGGCCATCAACAATTCGCTCCGCCCACTCCCGTCGCGGCCGAAGACGGCGATCTTGGCCGCATCCTTCACCTCCAGCGAAACGTCCACCACCTCCTGGCCGCTGCCGCCCGCCGTCACCGCCACGCCCGACAGGACGATGTCGCGCCCGTCAAGGTTCACCTCGTCGGCCTTGGCCTCGTTCAGCTTGCTGGGCGCCATGGCGTCGTCCACGTCGAAATTCTCAACGACCGTTTGGTATTTAACCGAAACGTTCGCCAAATTCTGGTACCAGTTCAACAGCTCTTTCCAAGGGGAGGCGAGGTCCTTGTAGGCCGCCAGCACCGCCACCAGCGCGCCGAAGCTCAGCTCCCCACGGATCACCAAGTACCCGCCCACCGAATAGAAAAAGAACGGCGGCAGCTGGTTCATAAAATTGTTGATGAATTTGATCATGAACTTGCGCTTGAAGATCGCAAGTCTGATCCGATAGTTCAGGAACAATCGGTCGGAGAGGTCAGCCAGGTGATAACGCGAGGTATCGTTGGCGTGAATTTCAGCCGCCGCACTCACCGACTCGTTGATCTTGTCGGAGATGGTGCGGATGTTCTTGATGCGGTCGCGCGTCAGCATGATGACGCGCTTTTGCAACTTGGGAATGATGTAGGCCTGCAGCGGGTAGAGCGAGATGGCCGCAGCCCCCAGGAACGGATCCTGGGCGAAGATGAACACGATGTAGACCATCAGCGTTCCGCCCTGGAAGGCAGGCGTTGCAATGGCCTCGCCGATGAAAACGCCGACGTCCTCCACCTCCGCGGTGATCATGGGGATGATTTCGCCCCCGCTCACCTTGCGGAACCGCGGCAGTTTGAACCGCAGCATTCGGTTGTAGAGCATGTAGCGCAGACGCCGCAGCATCCGCTCCCCGGACACGCCTTTATAAATATTGAGAATATACTTTACGATGTTATTCAGAACGACCAGGCTGAGGAAGATGCAGCACAGGCCGATGAGGTAGGGAATCTGCTCCAGCTCGAAGCCGAAGATGGATTTGGGGAAGCTCGTGCCTGAGATGGCGTCGTTGACGATCCACTTGGGCAGCTCCAGCGTCATGTACAGGATCGGAAAGGAGATCACTGTCAGCCCGAGAATCGCGAGCTGCTGCCGCTTGCTGTACCGCCAGATGAATCCGAAGAGGGTGCGTTCCATAGACGGGGACGGTAGCACTTGGCGCGCGAGCGGGAAACGTTATGGTGGATTGTTGCACACCGAACGCGGCTGTCGCATAGGTCCTCAGTTGGTGTGCGTGACCGTCGCGCCACCACGCCCACTTCCGCCGCGGGTCCTCCATGCCGAACGACCAGCCTAAAATCCTGATCTATTCGCACGATTCCTTCGGGCTGGGGCACCTGCGCCGGTGCAGGGCCATCGCCCATGCGATGGTGGAGGATATGGGCCGTCTGTCGGTCATCATCCTGTCAGGCTCGCCCATCATCGGCAGCTTCGACTTTCGCAGCCGGGTGGATTTTGTGCGCGTGCCCGGCGTCATCAAACTGAAGGATGGGGCCTACTCCTCCCACTCCCTGCGCCTTGGCATCGACGACATGTTGAAGCTGCGCGCCTCCATCATCGAGCACACGGCCGATGTGTTCGACCCCGACATCTTCCTGGTGGACAAGGAGCCCCTCGGCCTGCGCGGCGAGGGGGGAGCGACGCTCTCCATGTTGGAGTCCCGCGGCACGCGCCTCGTTCTGGGCCTGCGCGACGTGATGGACGACCCCGCAAGCCTTGCCGATGAGTGGGAGAGGAAGAACGCCGTGCGCGCCCTTGAGGATGTCTATGACGACATCTGGGTCTACGGCAAAAAGGAGGTGCACGACCCCCTGGACGGGATCGGCGTCTCCCACGCGGTGCGCGACAAGATGCTCTTCACAGGCTATCTGCGGCGCGAAATGCCGCCTGTGGATGCCGGCCACGAAGACAGTCCCTTCGGCGAGGAGCCCTTCGTCCTCGTCACGCCAGGCGGCGGCGGCGATGGTATGGAACTGGTGGACTGGGTGCTCTCCGCCTACGAGGCACACGAAAAGCCCCTTTTCCCGGCCCTTGTCGTCATGGGGCCGTTCATGCCGGCCGAAGCGCAGGCCGCCTTCAAGGTGCGCGCCGATGCCTTGCGCCACGTGCACGTCATCCGCTTCACACCGACCATTGAGCACTTGATGGCGCGGGCCACCGCCATCGTCGGCATGGGCGGCTACAACATCTTTTGCGAGATCATGTCGTTCGACAAACCGACCCTCATCGTGCCGCGTGTGGTGCCGCGGCGCGAGCAGGCGATCCGGGCCGCCAATGCGGAGGCGGCCGGCCTTGTCACAGTCCTTCCCATCGAACACTACCCGAACGTCGACAAGATGGTGGATGCGCTCGCCGACCTTCCAAACCGTCCACCCCCGTCCGCGGCAGGCTTTCCAGAGCTCCTGTCAGGGCTCGACGTCATCAACGCCCATGCCAGGGACATGTTGAAGGCGCGCACACGCCCCGCCCTCAGCCTGGTGCAGTAGCGGCGCCCTTAAAGGATCTCCCCATGAAAGGACGCGTCGCTGTGGTGGTGAAGGGGTATCCGCGCCTGTCGGAAACCTTCATCGCCCAAGAGATCCTGGCGTTGGAGCGGCGCGGGCTCGACCTCCTCATCGTCTCCCTGCGCCACCCCACCGACGGCGCCATCCATGACCTTCATGCAGCCATCAAAGCGCCCGTCCTATACCTTCCCGAGTATTTGAAGGACGATCCGCAAAGGGTCCGCCGCGGCAGGGCGGTGGCACAGACGCTGCCGGGCTATCGTGCGGCCGAAGCCATCTACCGCCGCGACCTTGCGCGCGATCCGACGGCAAGCCGGCACAGGCGCTGGGGCCAGGCGGCCGTCCTTGCCGCCGAACTTCCCGCCGATGTGAGCCAGCTTTACGTGCACTTCTTGCACACCCCAGCGTCCGTCACCTGTTATGCAGCAACCCTGCGTGGCCTGCCGTTCGCCTTCTCCGCCCACGCCAAGGACATCTACACCACCCCCACCTGGGAGCTGCGCGAGAAGATTGCCGCCAGCCGTTGGGGCGTCACCTGCACGGCCTACAATCACCACGTTCTGAGCGAACTTGCCGATGCCCCCGGCAAGGTGGACCTTGTCTATCACGGCCTTGATCCGGCGCCCTTTGACGCCCCCGACAGGCGCGGGCGGGGAGGGCCCTTCACCATCCTCAGCGTCTGCCGCGCGGTGGAGAAGAAGGGGCTGGACGATGTGATCCACGCGCTCGCAAGGTTGCCGCGCGACCTCGACTGGCGGTTTGGGCACATGGGTGGCGGTAGCCTTGTGCCGCACCTCAAGACCCTTGCGGCACGGCTCGGTCTTGCCGATCGCGTGACGTTCACGGGCACGGCCCCACGCAAGACCGTGGTGGCTGCCCTCGCCCGGGCCGACGCCTTCGTTCTTGCAAGCCGTGTGGCGAAAAATGGCGACCGCGACGGCATCCCCAACGTGTTGATGGAGGCAATGGTCATGGGCCTGCCTGTGGTCTCCACCAAGGTCTCCGCCGTTCCTGAACTGGTGACCCCCGCCACAGGCATCCTTGTGGAGCCCCGCGACCGCGGCGCCCTCGGCGAGGCTCTTGCCCGTCTTGCCGCCGACCCTTCACTGCGCGAAGCCATGGGCCGAGAGGGAGAGGCGCGGGTGAAGGCCCACTTCTCGCCCAAGCCGGGGATCGACCGCCTCATCCAACGCTTTGAGGACAGCCAGACCGCCGACCTTGCCGCGTGAGGCACCTGTGAAGGTTGCCCTCTTCACCCCCATGAAGCCGCCGGACCATCCGGTTCCCTCAGGCGACCGCACCTTCGCCCGCCTCATCAAGCGCGCGCTTGTGGCGGCAGGCCATACGGTCAGCCTTCCCTCAACGCTTACCACCTGGCGCAAAACGCCTGAGGGCCTTGAGGCCCTTGTGCAAAGTGCCGATGAAGAGGGGAGGCGGATTGCCGCGTCCTGGGAGGGGGACGGCCCACCCGACGCCATCCTCACCTACCACAACTACCACAAAGCGCCCGACCTTCTGGGCCGAGCGTTGGCGGAGCGCTTTGGCCTTCCTTACGCAATCG
>JBCDCF010000151.1:0-7756 GCA_039182345.1 Pseudomonadota bacterium | reverse complement strand
GGGCGACGGCACCATCCGGTCCGTCATGTCGGCCCACAGGAGGACAGGGCGGCCCATCGGCATCCTCCCCGCAGGCACCATGAACCTCTTGGCCCAAGACTATGGCATCCCCCTGGAGCGCGAGGAGGCTGCCGACGTCATTGCGGCCGGCCACACCCGCACCGTCGATGGCGGGTTGATTGACGGCAAGGTGTTCCTGCACTCAGCCTTCCTCGGCTTTCCGGCTCGGATCGGCACCCACAGGGAGCGCCGGCGCGGAAATCTTGGGGTTGGCCAAAGGGTGATGCTGGCGGCCCATGCCCTGTCCACCTTGCGGCGCGACCCGCACATGACGGTGACGGTGGAGAATGACACCGACGATGGCCCCAAGACGCTGCGGAGCAATTCGTTCGCGCTGATTGTGGGCGGCCTTGGCGAGCGCCCCCTTGCCGTCCCGTTCCGCGAGGGAATCAACGCAGGCCACGTCACCATTCTGGCCCTCCACATCCACACCGGCCTTGAGGCGGCGCGGCTGATCGTAAAGGGCGTTGCCGGTCAGCTTGCGAGCGACCCCAACGTGCGGTCCGCAACCGTCAAACGGGCGGTCCTGACAAGCGCGCGCCGGCGCGTCCATGCCATGCTTGACGGAGAGAGCCGGCTGTTGCGCTCGCCCGCCACCATCACGGTGGATGGGGATGCCTTTACGGTCTTGTGCCCGGCTTCGTCATGACAACGTCGATCGCCCACCTGTCGGACCTTCATTTCGGCTCCGAAGCGCCTGGTGCTGCCGACGAACTGGGCGAAACCCTGCGTGGCCTCCACCTCGATCTGGTGCTGATCAGCGGCGACCTGACCATGGCTGCGCGCAACCGCGAGTTCATGGCCGCAAGGCGTTTCGTGGACACCATGAACGCCCCTGTTTTGATGGTGCCAGGCAACCACGACATCAGCCCCTACAAGCTGGTGGAGCGGTTCGTGCAGCCTTACAGGCGATGGCGGCGGCACCTCACCACTGCCATCGAGCCCTCTTGGTGCAACGACGACGTGGCGGTGATCGGCCTCAACACGGCGCGGCGCATGCGCTTCAAGCTGGACTGGTCGCTGGGCAGCGTGTCGCGGGCCCAGATCAGGGCGTTGCGCCACCGGTTTAAGGCCATGTCCGCCCAGCCCTTTCGCATTGTGGCCGCCCACCACCCGTTTTTGATGGATGGGGAAACGGAAGGCGTGCACGCTGGCCCGCGCCAGCTCGTGAACCGTGCAAGCCGCGCCCTTGCCGTCCTTGCCGCAGAACGGGTGGACGTTGTCGCCTCAGGTCACCTCCACCGCACCTATACGGCGCAGTATGCCGTGAAGGGCCCCGCGGCCCACACACTTCACGTCATCCAGGCAGGCACAGCGTTGTCGGCAAGAACGCGGGGGGAGCCCAACAGCTTCAACCTGATCCGCGCCACAGACCGCCGCCTCACGGTCCACATCGTCCGCCGCACGACAGCAGGCTGGACGGAAGACACCTCGACCCTTGTGGACATCCAAAAGCCCGACGCCGCGACCGCAGCGTCGTAGAGCAACTCCTGCCGCCGCTTCAACACTCAGGCGAAGTGGGTTTGCGCCCCGATGTAGCCGGCATAAAGGGCAAGGAGGACCGCGCCTTCCAAGCGGGTGACGCGCTTGCCTGTGGCGACCACCACGACGAGCACGATGGAGATCACCACCATCATCGGAATGTCGAACAGGCGCATGGTGTCAGACACGGGGATCGGCGAGACAAGGGCCGTGATGCCGCCAATGCCGATGGTGTTGTAGACGTTGGAGCCCAGAACATTGCCAAGGGCAATTTCGGAGTGCTTCTTGATGGCCGCCATGATGGAGGTGGCAAGTTCGGGCAAAGAGGTGCCGACCGCGACCATGGTGAGGCCGATCACCTCTTCGGAAACGTCGAACAGCCGTGCCGTTTCCACAGCGCCCGCCACCAGGAACTCAGCCCCCAGAACCACAAGGCCAAGGCCCGCGAAAAGGTGCAGGAGGGACAGCCACAAGGGCGTGGCGTCCTCAACGGGCACATCTTCGATGTCGGCGGATTTCCTGCGGTCGGACAGGATGGTGTAGGCGAGATACACCACAAGGGCTGCCACGAAGACCGCACCGACGGAGCGGGTGATGATCCCCATCATCGCCGCCAGGAAAAAGGCGACGGCCGTCGCAATGACAATGCTGCCGTCTCGCAAAACAACGGCGCGGGAAGTGACAAAGGGGCGCATCAGCGCCGCTGCCCCTAGGATGAGCAAAATGTTGGCAATGTTGGAGCCGACGATGTTGCCGACCGCAATGCCGGGCGCGCCGGCAAGGGCAGCTTTCACACAGGTGACGAGTTCAGGCGCCGACGTGCCGAACCCGACGATGACCACACCCACCACGAGGGGAGAGATTCCCAGCCTGACAGCAATTCTTGAGGCGCCGCGCACAAGCAACTCGCCGCCGATCAGAAGCCCGATCAGCCCGCCAACAATTTGCAGGGCAAGGATCATTGATAATCACCGTTACGGGTGCAGACATGGGACCGGCGCGATGCACTCAAAACGCGTCGGCATGGGGATGGTGTTGGTGTAGGGAGCCGGTCGCCCCGGTTCAACCGGCCGATGACGTGGAAGTGCGTGGAACGGGCCGCCAATCGGGCGGCGCCATCTCAAATCCTTCAAACACAAAGCCTGGCGCAACGGTGCAGCCGACGAGGGTGAACTCGCCTAAGGATTCGGCCGTCTGCCAGTGGCCCATGGGCACCACCACCTGCGGCCTTTCGCCGGCCAACAAATTGGGGCCGAGGCGGTGGGAGGTCGCATCGTGCCCATTGGGGGAAATGGTCAGCGCAAGGGGCGCGCCGGCATAGTAGTGCCAGACCTCGGCGGCATCGTTCACGCGGTGCCAGGCCGAACAGTCGCCTGCGCCCAAAAGGTAGTAGATGGCGGTGGAGTGGCCGCGCCCGCCATCGGGCGCATCGCGAAACGTCTCCACGAAGTGCCCGCCCTCGGGGTGGGGCTTCATGTGGAGCGCCGAGACGATGTCGGCGACCCTCAAAACGTATCCCTCACGCCGCGCAGCTTGGCGAACACGTCCACAGGGTCGGCCCCTTCCATCCCAAGGGCTTTCGCAACGGACGGATCGTCGGCGCGCATAAAAGGGTTGGTGGCCTTTTCCAGCGCCATGGTGGTGGGGACCGTGGGCTCGCCTTTCTCGCGCGCCAAGATGACCTCGGCCAGGCGGTCGGCGACGGCCTTATCGTCCGGCAGGACCGAGTGGGCGAACTTTGCGTTGGTGAGCGTGTACTCGTGCCCGCAGAAAATTTTGGTGTCGTCGGGGAGCATCTCCCTCAGCACCTTGAAGGAAGCCCACATGGTGGCCGCATCCCCTTCAAACAAACGCCCGCAGCCCATGGCAAACAAGGTGTCGGCGGTGAAGGCGATGCCCTGTTCGGGGAAGTGGTAGCTGAGGGGACCTGCGGTATGGCCGGGCGTTGCGGCAGCCTTCACGGGCATGGTGCCGAGGGTGAAGGAGGCGCCGTCGTCCAGCGTCTCATCCAGGCCGTCGATCTTGTGCGCCTCGGCCTTAGGCCCCATCACTTTGGCATTGCCGCGCACCTCGGGCAGGGCCTGAACGTGGTCGGCATGGTGGTGGGTGATGAGGACGTGGGTCAGCGTCCAGCCTTTTTCGTCAAGGGCGGCCTTGATGGGCCCTGCCTCGGGCGCGTCCACCAAGACGGTTTCATCACCCTCATGAACGAGGACGGCATAATTGTCCGAAAGGCACGGGATAAGGCGAATGTCGGCCATGAGATCTCTCCAACGTCGTGCCCGCCTAACACGGCAGAAAGCCCCAGTCACCACTTGTGAAAGGGCCGCTCCATGGTATTGGCTGCCATCAAGAAATGCGTGATCGGGCGGGGCGATGCATCTCGACGTCGGTGAACTGAACGCTTTCTACCTCAGCCCTATGGGTCGGATCGTTCGGCAGATCGTGACGGCGGAGGTGCGCGCCATCTGGCCGTCCGTCACGGCGGACCGGCTGGCAGGGCTCGGCCATGTCACACCTTATCTGCGCCCCTTCCTCGATGAGGCTGAGCGGGTCGTGGCGTTGATGCCTGCCGCTGAGGGCGTCCACCACTGGCCGCCTGAGGGGCCGAACGTCACAGCGCTCGCTTTTGAGGACCATTTGCCCCTCCCAGATGCGTCTGTGGACAAGCTCATGCTGGTGCACATTCTGGAGACGGCCCGCGACCCCCATGCGGTGATGGAGGAGGTCTGGCGCATCCTGACGCCATCGGGGCGGGCGCTGGCGGTGGTGCCTTATCGCACAGGGGCCTGGGCAAAGGCCGATCACACGCCGTTCGGGCTCGGCCGGCCGTTCTCGCGCTACCAACTCACCCAGTTGATGGAAGATTCCTTGCTGAAGCCGCGCGAGGTGCGGCGCTTCCTGTTTGCCCCGCCCACGCGCAGGCGCTTCATCATGGGATCGGGCCAGGGGTGGGAGCGGGTCGGCCGACGGCTGTGGCCACGCTTTGCCGGAGTTTTGGCAATCGAAGCGGAAAAGACGTTCTCGCGGGCCATCGCCGTGCCCTCAAAGCGCATTCGCGGCATTGAGGTGTTGGTGCCTGGGCTTGCGCCTGTGCCAAAGCCTGCCATGACGCGCTCGGGCCTGCCGTTCCATGTCAAGGACGCAAGCGACATCCCGTCCAGCTAGGACGCGCCGGTCAGCCCACCGCGCTGTCAGCGCCGCAGCAAGAAGACAGCCTGCTCGCCGAAAAGGTTCCAGAACCACCATGGCGCATTGAAGGGGATGCGCTTGCCGGCGCGGTTGAGGGCAATGGCGCGCACCACGTCAACGCCCATCTCCTCGCAAAGCACCACGAAGTCGCGGATGGTGCAGAAGTGGATGTTTGCGGTGGAGTACCAGGGGTCCGGCAACAAGCCTGTTGAGGGCATGCGCCCTCCCACCATCAGCTGCCAGCGCACCCGCCAGAAGCCGAAGTTCGGGAATGAGACCACACAGTTGCGGCCGATTCGCAAAAGGTTCTCCAACACGCGCTTGGGGTCGCGCGTGGCCTGAAGGGTTTGTGACAGGACCACGTAGTCGAAGGAATCGTCAGGGTAGTCATCAAGGTCGGTGTCGGCGTCCCCCTGGATGACGGACAGTCCGATGGCCACAGCCTCGTTCACACCGCTTTGGGACAGCTCGATCCCCGATGCGCGCACGCCATGGGTGCCCTCCAAAAGGGCCATCAGCATGCCATCACCGCAGCCCACATCAAGGATGCGGCTGCCGGGGTCCACAAGCTCGCGGATCACCTCAAAATCGAGCCGCGGCTTGCCCGGTGTGGCGTTGACGGCGCTGTTTTCGCCAAGGGCAAGGCTCATGAGGGTGCCCTCGGCGGGTCAATGCCCCGTGCGAGCGCTGCGCCCGTCAAGAAGCCGCGCACCACGCGGTGGAACTCAGGCTCGTCCAGGAGGAAGGCGTCGTGCCCCCTGTCAGTGGCAATCTCCACGAAGGAGACCTGTGCGGCCGCAGCATTCAGGGAGTGGACGATGATGCGGCTTTCTGAGGTGGGAAATAGCCAGTCTGAGGTAAAGGAGACCACACACCAGCGTGTCTGGTTGTCGTGAAAGGCCTTGGCGGCAAGACCCTCATGGGGCTCTGCAAGGTCGAAATAGTCCATGGCGCGGGTGAGGTAGAGGTAGGCGTTGGCGTCGAACCGGTCCACGAAGGTGGAGCCCTGGTGGCGCAGATAGCTTTCGATCTGAAAGTCGGCGTCAAAACCGAACGTCTTCATCTCCCTGTCCTGAAGGGCGCGGCCGAACTTCCTGTGGAGTGCTGCCTCCGACACGTAGGTGATGTGGGCGGCCATACGCGCCACCGACAGCCCCTTCCTGGGCTTGGCACCGCGGTCAAGATAGCGCCCGCCATGCCAGTCGGGGGTCGGCCATGATGGCCTGGCGCCCCACCTCGTGGAAGGCAATGTTCTGGGGGGAATGGCGCACGCCTGCGGCAATGGGGACGGCCGCGAACACGCGGTCTGAGTAGGAGGCCCCCCACTCAAGCACCTGCATGCCGCCCATGGACCCGCCGACCACGGCAAACAGCGTGTCAATGCCAAGCCGCTCCACCAGACGGGCCTGTGCGCGCACCATGTCGGCAATGGTAATGACGGGCATCGAGAGCGCATAAGGCTCCCCCGTCTGCGGATCCACCGATGCGGGGCCGGTGCTTCCCGAACAGCCGCCCAGCACATTGGAGCAGATGACGAAGAAAACATCGGTGTCGATGGGAAGGCCTGGACCCACCATCATGTCCCACCAGCCGGGGCGGCCGGTGACGGGGTGGCAGTTGGCGGCGTGCTGATCGCCGGTCAGGGCGTGGCAGATGAGGACAGCGTTGGTGCGTGCCTCATTCAAGGTGCCGTAGGTCTGGTAAGCGATCTGCCAGGTGGCAAGCTCCACACCCGCGTCCAGCGGCAAGGGCGCATCGGTGAACCGGGCCACGTGGGAGGACGGGCAGTCCACCTCGCTTTGGCGGCGCTGCTCACGGTCAGTGTGTGGCGCGCCAGGTGCCGTGGCGGCGCTGGGCCCTTCCGCGGCATAGTCTGAGGTCATCGGCCAGCGGCCCCCGTGCACCTTACGCATCGACCAGTGTGCCGGCTCGCCCGGCAACTCCCTGCGGCCATGGCAGGATTTGCCGCAGGGACTTGTTATGGCGCTGCCGGTTCATCGCTGCAACCGCCCGCCGGCAATCGTGAGCGCTGCATGGCACACACGCGCGATGGCTGACGGGCCATGTTTCCTTTGCGCTCGCCGCGTCGAGGGGCTATCGAGGCTCCTTCCCCATCAGCTGAAAAAGGTTATGGCGAAGCCACTCGACACCACCGACACTGCCGCCGAAGCCGTCCCTTCTGCCGCCAACGCGGCCGATGGCGAGGACACGCTTGACCGCCTGCGCGTGCGCATTGATGAGATCGATGCCGACCTCCATCGCCTGCTGATGGAGCGCTTTGCGGTGGTGGAGAGGATCGGCGCCGTCAAAGGCCCAACCGCCAGCGTTCTGCGGCCTGACAGGGAAGCGGCCGTGATCGCCAAGCGGCTTGCCACCCATGAGGGGACGATGCCCGCCGCAGCGCTCGTCCACATCTGGCGCGTGATCATGAGTGCGGCCTCCTTCAACCAGCGCCCCTTCACCGTCCATGTGGCCGGCGCGCGGGCGGCGGAGGCGGCGCAATTCCTGTTCGTGCCTGTCCCCATGGTGGGGCACGCGAGCGGCGCCGACGTTGTGGCAGCCCTTGCCGCCGCGCCCGACGATGTGGCGGTGGTGGAGGCTGCCGACGAGACCTGGGCCGCCCACCTTGGCGATGCCCATGTGATTGCCCGCGTGCCGCTCAATGGCGGCGGCGCTGTGGTGGTCCTTGCGGCGAAGAACATTGCCCGCGGCACAGGCCCCTTTCGCCTTGTGCGGGAGGGCAACGCCACCCGCGAAGTGGCGCCAGGTGCTACCGCACACGGCGAGGTCCTTGGCCACTATCACCCCTTTCCCTTATCCATTCCGGTTGCACGATGAGCCCGCGCCCACGCTCCTCCATCATGACCATCGCGCCCTACGTGCCTGGCCGCTCGTCGAGCGGTGCGGCGGGGCGCCAGCACAAACTCTCCTCCAACGAGAACCCTTTGGGTCCGAGCCCTTTGGCCCAATCTGCCTTCAAGGACGCTGCGGCCAGCCTGGAGCGCTACCCTGACGGCGGATC
>JBCDCF010000150.1:0-7774 GCA_039182345.1 Pseudomonadota bacterium | reverse complement strand
GCTTGGCAAGGGCCTCTTCGTTGGTGCCTGGGCGGGGATGTTCGTCGGTATCCACCACGATCGGGTCGCCCTTCCTCTGGGGCACCGACACGGGGACAATCTCTTCGGCAAAGATGCCTTTGTCACTTGCGGCGGCCCAGCGGGCTTGTGAGCGGGCGGCGAACGCGTCCTGATCGGCGCGGCTGATCTGATGGTCCTCGGCCACGTTGTCGGCCGTCTGGGGCATGGAATCGATGCCGTACTCGGCCTTCATCTTGGGATTGACGAAGCGCCAGCCGATGGTGGTGTCGTAGACGGCATTCTGGCGGGAGTAGGCGGCGTGCGCCTTAGGCATCACGAAGGGGGCGCGGCTCATGGACTCAACGCCGCCTGCAATGGCCATCTCGTAATCGCCGGCCTTGATGGCGCGGGCGGCCATGCCCACACAGTCCATTCCGGAGGCGCATAAGCGGTTCACGGTGGTGCCTGGAACGTCCACAGGAAGTCCTGCCAAGAGGGCGGCCATGCGCGCCACGTTGCGGTTGTCTTCGCCCGCCTGGTTGGCCGAGCCATACACCACATCGTCCAGCAAGGCCCAGTCCACTTCAGGATTGCGGTCCACGAGGGCTGCGATGGGAATGGCGGCGAGATCGTCGGTCCGAACGGCGGCAAGGCTGCCCCCGTACCGGCCGATCGGCGTGCGCACAGCATCGCAGATGTAGGCGTTCATAGGTCCTCCACGTGGCGGGCCGAAGCCCAATCGCTCTGCGGCGACTGCGCCTCTTATATGTTACTCAAATTCCGCTCGTCAACGGAAACTGTAACTCTTCAACGGTTCGCGATCCGGGCCGCGCAAGCCATCACGCCTTCGCGGCGGCGATGACGTCGTCCACCAGGCGCGTCGCGGCAGCAAGCTGGTCGATGGCGATGGATTCGTCCGGCTGGTGCGCAATGGTGATGGAGCCTGGACCGCAGACCACCGTCTCAATGCCGGCCCCTTGGAAGGAGCCTGCCTCCGTGCCGAAGGAGACAGCGTCGTCACCGTCATAGTCGCCGAGCGCCATCACCGCCTTGCGGGCAGATCTGTTGTTGGCGGGGTCCAGCGCGGGGACCATCGCAAGGCATTGGGTGCGGGAAGCGAGGGTGGCGTGCTCGTTCGACATCTCCGGCACGATTTCCGCGTCGACCACCGCAAGGAAGTCTTGCAGCATGGCCTGAGGATCCTGGTCAGGCATGGTTCTGAACTCCCAGATCATCCGCGCCTCTGAGGGGATGATGTTGAGGGCTGTTCCGCCGGTCACCACACCGGCGTTGAATGTGGGGTAGGGCGGCTCAAGGGCTGACGATGGATCGGGGTTCGCCTTGAAGGCGGCGAACTGTACCCGTAGGTGCTCAATGAAGCGGGCGAGGGCCACGGTGGCGCTGACGCCGATGTGGCTTTGGCTGGAGTGGGCGGCAAACCCCTCAAACACCGTCTCGAACACGTTGGCGCTCTTGTGGGCCGTGACGATCCGCATTTCCGTAGGCTCGCCCACAATGGCAACGGCTGGGAGCGGTTCGTTCGCCACAAGATCGTCCACGAGTCGCGGCACGCCAAGGCACCCCACCTCCTCATCGTAGGAAAGGGCCACGTGGATGGGCCGCTTCAGCCCGCTGAGGTCGGCGGCTGTGACAGCGGCGATCGCTGCGGCACAAAACCCTTTCATGTCGGTGGTGCCGCGGGCTTGGACGCGCTCACCTTTTCGGGTGAGGGTGAAGGGGTCCGTTGACCAGTTCTGGTTTGCCACAGGCACCACGTCCGTGTGGCCCGATAGGACGATGCCGCCAGGCGCTGCGGGCCCGAAGCTTGCCAGGAGGTTGGCCTTCTCGCCGGTATCGTCGAACGTGCGGCGTAGACGTGCGCCGGACGCTTCCAAGAGATCTGCTGCCCAATCGATAAGGGCAAGGTTGGATTTTGACGACACCGTGTCGAATCCGACCATGGTGTCCAGCGTCTGAAGCGTGCGCTCGACCATCTCAATCCTCCCCCGGTGCGTGGCCCTATCCTCGCCGAAACGCGCCGTGCAGCGCAAACCGATTCGCGGCGATGACATGGGCGGATGGGGCCGGTCGCGGAGAAAGGCTTGAGGATAGGCGCCTCGGCCGACCAGGCAGCTCGCCGACGGCCCTACAAAGCGCGCAGCATAGAGCTCTTCCGGAGAGACCGGCCGACGGTCTGAAGCCGCCAGTGGTGGTGGCCGGCACCATGACGAATGATGCCCCAAAACGCGCCCCGATGTATAAACCTTAGGGCGAAGTCTGTGCAAAACAGCCCGCAAGAAATGGGCTGTTTGAGGGGCAAAATGCCGCCTTTTTACGCAGCGTCTAATCAACCCATCAGAGCGTTTGGCCGATCCTGCGTTGCAGGAGCGGGAATCTGCATCCACTTGGCGCCGTTGACTGATGATCAGGTTGGCGGCGCCACCAAACGGTTCAAACAGGGATCACAGACTTTGGGAGGGGGTCGGTGGTGATGGGCGGCCGAGCGCGGTGGCGTTAGGAAAACGGCACCGCGCGGGCCGTGAGGGCGTTGATCGAAAGGGTCCTGGGCGTGGATGGATGTTTAAGCGTGGATGGACATGGGGCGTGAAGACTGGGCGGCCAAAGCCGGCTGCAGGCCCATGCGCGAGCCAAGCCAATCCCCCACGATGTCCAGCGCTTCGCGTTTGACGCGAATCATCCTGCGCTGACGGTCAATCCTGCGCTCCACAAGACCTGCCATCTCAAGCACACGCAGGTGGCGGGAAATGGCCGGCGGCGTCACGCTGAACGGGGCTGCGATGGCCCCCACCGCAAGCTCACCGTCTTCTAGAAGGCGGTTCACGATGGCAAGACGCGTGTCGTCGGACAAAGCGGCAAAGACCGCCAGAAGCTTGCTGTCGTTGGTCATACTTGCATTCTCCTCACGGATAGGTTGCATGAGACGCGTTTTAGGATACTTCCCAGCCAATTGCAACCCAACCGAGAAACAATTCGAGTTATCTGACCGTACTGTGATTTTAGATTGTGGTGTAAGAATGGCGTTTCAAAGGTATCTCGGCGAAAAAAAAGCCGGCCCGAAGGCCGGCTCGTCAATCACAAGGCGCGATGCCACCATTTACGGCAAGCGGCAGGTCCTGCGCACGCCGCTGTAGGACATGTATGTCCCGTCGCTGGCGCGGAAGCTGTTGTACTTAATGTCGCACTCGCGATACCACGCGGCGGTGTAGGGCGCGGGCACGCCGTCATCCACCACCACGACGTCAGGACCGCTGTCGGCAAGGGCAGCACCGGCAATGACGCCTGCAGCACCGGCAATCACACCAGCGGCAAGAATCGCACCGGTGTTATCGTAGTAGCGGCCGTTGCGATAATAGTACCAGCGCCCGTTGTGACGGATGCGGCGGCGCGCCGTCCTGCGGTCGGCCGCACGGCCGCGGCGGAACTGACGCCTGTTTGTGGCGCGACGCCTGTTGCCCTGCTCGCGACGCACACGCCTCTGGTTACGGGTCTTGCGGCGGTTGTTGGCGCGGCGACGCCTGTTGCGCCTGGCGTTCTGCGCCACCTCGATCACACCGGAATTGGCGTTGCTCGATGTGGTGCTCGACGTCGTCCCCGTGGTCTGGGCGAGCGCCGGTGTGATGGTCAGCGGCGTCGGGCCCCCATGGGTCGCAGCGCCAGCCGGAAGCGCCGGCATGACGAACGCCACAGCCGCCGCTAGGCCTGCCCACGTTGCTGACCGTTTTATCCGATCAAAGAACATGATGAATCTCCTACTGGATCGTCGACCAAGGGGCGCAGGGATACCCAACCATCCCGCTCTAGCGCAGTTGATCGATCCTCTACCGATAGAACATTGCCGCCCATTGCGCGAGGGGGCTGACAACCCTTCCTGACACACCGCGCACGATGGTGAACGGTGCCAGGGCTCGCGGGGCCATAACAGGCAGCGCGGGTCCCTGTCTTCACAGTGCAGCGCAGACCTTGGCTGCACCTTAATGGGCCGCGTGGGGGCGGCCAAACACGTCACAAATGCATCTTGTACCAGACCCTTTTACGTGAGCCGGCACCGGAGCGACATGCGCCCTAGTAACGCCCACCATAGTGGCCATCATAGTACCAATAAGGCACTCGGCGCTCACGGCGCACCATACGGCGGTCACCGCGACGTTCGCGATGGAACTGCCGCCTGTTGGCGCGCCTGTTGCGGTTCTCCGACACGCGGCCCGCCCGTCGGCTGTTGCGGAAGCGTTGCCGTCCCGTGGCACGCCGGCGGCGGAATTGACGCCTGTTCTGCGCCACCTGAACGGCCCCTTCAGCGCTCTGTGTCGAGGCAAGGGGCGCGGGTTGCGCAAGTGTGGGGGAAACGGTCAGAGCCGTCGGGGCGCCATGCGTTGCCGCGCTGGCAGGGACCACGGGGGCCACGAACGCCACGGCGGCGGCAAGACCGGCCCACGCGGCTGAACGGCGGATGCCGTGAAAGAACATGCAAGACCTCCAGACACGACAGGCACCTTTCCCATCGCCCGGTCTCACTACGCCGCCCCACCTGAATGGGCCTTGAACGCCCGGTTAAGCGCCAGGAAACCCTAGTCTCCCGACCTCAGTATGCCCTGGCGCGTGTGACATGGGCAGACTTGTGGCTCAAACACAAAGTGACCCGGAAGCGGCTTGCCACCGGGTCAATGGGAAATCGGAGTGGGTGCTGTCGTCCGCGACAAGCACCACCGTGGCCACTGCCCGAGAACGTTAATGTTTGCGGGCAGGGCCGCCACGGTCGGCGCGCGCCAAGTGCGGCGCGGCTGTCGTTTTAGATGAAGGCCCCGTCACCGGCGGTGTCCAGCGCTTCAAGAAAACTCATGAAATTGGCCGCATCTTCGGCGCTGTCGAACGTGTACTTCGCTGATCCGTTGTGGTTGCCAGGTCCAAGCTTCACGACGTTCTGGTCCGCACCGATAATGCCGTACTGAAGCTCGCCTGACCCATCATAGTTGGCGCTCCCATTCGTTGACTGAACGTCAAAGAGCTCTGCGGCGCGGTCGATAAAGTCATTGACGTCGGTGAAGGACTCGCGGCCGCCGACATCGGCGCCAGCCACTTTGAAGACAAGGCTGTCGTCTTCGCCATTGAACCAGAAGCGGTTGGCGCCACCGTTGGTGATACCCTTGAAAATGTTTGGCATGTCCATGTTCCCATTTGCTGCGACGCTGCACGATGCGGCACAGAAGTGTCATGGATCTCCGCTGAAGGGGATCAGCAAAATTCACCAAAAATGTAATGAACGATTGGCGATATTAAAATCTTTAGTTTAGGGTTTTCCCTGCCCGGTTGTGTCGATCAATCCCAGCAGGGCCGCACGAGCAATGGCTTCGTTGAGTGTGTTTGCGCGTAGCCGTCGGCGGGCGCTGTCCAACTGTTTGCGCACGGTCGGCAAGGCTTTTCCGACGGACAACGCAATCTCCCGTGGGCGCTCTCCCCGCGCAAGTCTGCGCAAGGCGGCAAGCTCTGATGTGGTGAGAGGGAAGGAGTAGTAGGCCTCCGGCGCAGCCACCAGCGTATTGCGCAGTGCATTGGCGGCAATGCGCAACATCCATGCAGCACCCGCCATCCGTCTTGGGAAGTCGTCAACGTCGCTACGGTTGCGGTAGCCAGCGGCAATGGCGTTGACAGCAACCCCGTCGTCGCCCCCGAAAACGCTGAGGCCGTGAGCGCCAATGCCATGGGCACGCAGCAGTTTCGACACAGGGACGAACCCCCGCCCGTCTTGCGATGACTCAGGCTCATAGATCAACCGTGTCGCATCAATGACCGATTGACCGCCGAACAACTGCTTCGCCACTGGATCCTGCTTGGCCATCTCCAAGTCGGTGTAAATGGTTGTTGCTTTGCGGATGGCAGGCACAGAAAAATCCACATGCAACGACGGTCCGCCAACTTGATGAAGGCTCGTCATCACGATGAAGTAGTCGAACCCACAGCGTCTCACGAGGCGGTCGATGGCAGCGACCGCTGAATCCAAGGTCAAACTCTCCTGGGTTTGCGCCAGCAGCTCCCAGAGATCATACCGGTCGATCAAGTTGTAATTCTCAGCCAATCGCAAATCCTTAGCGCTGGACCGGCTACGATAAACAATGGTCGCGTATGTAAAAGCTATTCAGGATCATCAGTTCGTCGGGGCGGGTGACAGCATCCGGCCAACAACAATGCTGTGACAGTGCGATTTGGCAAGGGACAATATTGGAGGCGACTGAAGGCAGTCACGGTCGCTGTCGCACCATCGCGCCAATTACCCCAATGGGGCGGTTGGCGCGACAGGCGTCTAAGTGCCTTTAGGCTGGACTGATGAGGTTGCTCAAGCGGGCGCTGGCGGCTGTCACCGCAGGCCCTGCTGCCTCTAAACGTCGAGGTTGGCGACGGCGAGGGCGTTGTCCTGGATGAACTCGCGCCTTGGGTCCACAGCATCACCCATCAGGCGGGTGAAGACGGCGTCGGCGTCGTCCGCCTCGCTGATGCGCACCTGGAGGAGGGTGCGGGCGTTGGGGTCGAGCGTCGTCTCCCACAACTGGTCGGCGTTCATCTCACCAAGGCCCTTGTAGCGCTGGATGGTGAGGCCCTTGCGGCCTGAGGCGAACACGTTTTCGGCAAGAGCGCGGGGGCCGAAGATGGTGACCTCCTTGTCCTTGCGCCGCAGCACGGCAGGGCCGTCATAGGTTTCGGCAAGGTGGGTGGCGAAGGAGGCAAGGCGGCGGGCATCGGCGCTGTGGAGGAGGCCGGGGTCGATGGCCACATGCTCCTTCACCCCGCGCAACACCCGCTCGAACGCAAGCCCGCCCGTTTCGGTGGCAATCCCTGTCCAGCCGCGCTCGAAGTCTTCGGCAAGGGCGTCGAGCCGCTCGGCAATCCTGTTGGCAAGGGCCTGGGCGGCCTCTTGGTCGGCAAGGGTTTCAGCATTGAGGGCGCCGGCAATGGTCGCCTGCTCGAGGACCGAGCGGTCGTAGCGGGAATGGCACTGGTCCAACGCGTCCGACACCTGGCGGGCCTTCAGCGTCACATCCGCCAAGTCCTGTCCCACAAGCACTTCGCCTGTGGAGAGGGTGAGTGAGGCCTCCTCAAGCCCTGCGCCGGTCAGATAGTCGGCCAGCGCCTTGTCATCGTGCAGGTACTGCTCCGACTGGCCGCGGCGCACCTCATAGAGCGGCGGCTGGGCGATGAAGAGGTGCCCGCGCTCGATCAATTCGGGCATCTGGCGGTAGAAGAACGTCAGGAGGAGCGTGCGAATGTGCGCGCCATCCACGTCCGCGTCCGTCATGATGATGATCTTGTGGTAGCGCAGCTTATCGGGCTGGAACTCGTCCTTGCCGATCCCCGTGCCGAGCGCTGTGATGAGGGTGCCGATTTCGTTGGAAGACAGCATCCTGTCGAAACGGGCACGCTCGACGTTCAGGATCTTACCGCGCAGGGGAAGGACGGCCTGGTTGCCCCTGTGGCGGCCCTGTTTGGCAGAGCCACCGGCCGAATCGCCCTCCACAAGGAAGAGTTCGGACTTTGACGGGTCACGCTCCTGACAGTCGGCGAGCTTGCCGGGGAGGGAGGCAATGTCGAGCGCACCCTTGCGGCGGGTCAGCTCGCGGGCTTTGCGCGCCGCTTCCCTGGCGGACGCGGCCTCCACCACCTTTGTGACGATGGTTTTGGCTTCCTGGGGATGCTCTTCAAGCCAGGTGGACAGGCCCTGGTTCACAAGGCTCTCCACCACAGGGCGCACCTCTGAGGAGACCAG
>JBCDCF010000149.1:0-7856 GCA_039182345.1 Pseudomonadota bacterium | reverse complement strand
GTGGTGCGCTCCTCCCCCTCCGTCACGAAGCCTTGCTGGGCAAGGGTCTGCCGTGCCTCGTTAAAGCTTGTCTCAGACAGCATGGTCCGGGTCAGGAGTTCGCCATCCCCCGTAGGACCGCGGGCCGACAGGATGGACAGGATGCGCATCTGCGCCCCTGTGGAATCCTCCGCCACAAGGGTTTGCGCAAAATGGCGGAAAAGGTGGTTGTAGGCGCGAAACAGGAGGGGCACCAAAAAGTCATCATAGGGGTGGCGGGCAACGGCCTCGTCCACATCCTCGCCCGTTGCGCCTGTGGTGCCTGGATGCGGTGCCACAGCGCCATAACGCCCTTCGGCAAACACAAGGCCCCGCCGCCCGTAGCGGGCAAACCGCTCCACCCGCCCCACAAGGATGAGGTGATCGCCCCCATCAAAGGCGGCATGGCGCGTGCACTCAAAGTGGGCGGACGGCTCCTCCATCAAAGGCACATCGCCAAGACCGCGCGTCCACGGGGTGGTGGCAAACTTCTCCGCCCCCGGCTTTGCGAACCTGTTGGACAGCTCCACCTGATCGAGCGCGAGGACCGAGAACGAAAAGCGCTCCGCAGCGGCAAAGGCGTCAAAACTCTTGGCACGCCTGTCCAGCGACCACAGCACCAGTGGCGGGTCGAGGGAGACAGAGGCAAAGGAGTTGGCGGTCATCCCCACCGGCGTGCCGTCGGGGGCAAGGCAGGTGACGATGGTCACCCCGGTCGCAAACTGGCCCAGGGTGCGGCGCAGTTCGCGCGTATCGATCTCGCCTGTGGGCCGCACGGCTTCGTTCACGCTGCCACCGCCACGCGGAAATGGCACCTGTCGGCACCGTCATTGGCGCAGTGCACCTCGTGGACGTCACAGGGCTTGCCGAACACCATCGCCCCCACCGCCCGCAGCATCCCCACGATCGGATGACAGACCGCGCCTGCGAACGCTGCCCCTTCGGCAAAGGGGCTGTTTTCCACATGAACGGTCAGCGCATCCTCGCTCGCAGGCTCGAACCGCCACACACCCCAGCCAAGCTGCGGCGCGGTCTCGGCAATGATGGTGGTCAACGCGTCAATCTCGTCAGGGTTCACATAGCTTCTTGCTGAGCGTCCGCCATGCTCGGTGATGGAGTGCGCCAGCGCCTCCAATGCCGCCTGCCGCGCGTCCTCGTCCAGCCTTGCGAACAGCCCCATCAGTGCGTCGGGCCGGATCATCATGTAGCGGATGGACCCGTCATAGTAGGCGCCGGCGCTGTCATGGCGCAGCCGTTCGCGAAAGCTCATTCAAAAAGGCTCTGCACAATGGCGATGATGAGGAAAACGCCGAGCCAGTAGATCCCGTCGATCACCGTTAGATCCCACCCGAAGCCCTGGTAGCGATGGTTCACCGCCATGGGCGCAAGGTTCACCCCCACCCAAAGGACCAGGGCCACTTGGATGGACGCCACAATCCCCGCGGGCGAACCTGCCACCGCGCCAATCACCAGGGCAAGGATGGCCGACATGATCAAAAGTCCCAGGAACGAGACCACAAAAAGGGCTGCCGACATGGTTGCGCTTTCAGGGTCGATCCTGGCCGCCTTCATCCACGGACGCCCGAGGGCGGAGTAGTAGATGGCGCCGAAAACGAACGCAGCCACCGCCGCAACGGCAACCCCGATCCAATTGATGACGGGAAAATCAATCATGTCACTGGCTCCTTTTGCGCCACGTAGAGCATAGTTGACGCCCGCCGGCCAAGGTGCCCCGTCTAGGGCTGGGTGCGCGGCAGGACGCAACGGGGCGATGAACGATCACGCCTGATAACAACGTCGGCGCACCACGCCGCAGGAGAGGCTTTGAACACCCCCCACACACAAGACATTCTCGCCGCCATCGCTGATGAGGTGGGGGCCGATCAGATCACCGTGGATGCCGACGCCCTGGCCCGCCACACCGACGACTGGTCAGGCTTTCCCGGCGAAACGCCCAAGGCCCTTGCCCGCCCCCGCACTGTGGCGGACGTGGCGTCCATCGTGCGCCTGTGCCACGAGGCCGATCAGCCCCTCGCCGTCCAGGGCGGGCGCACGGGCCTTGCGGGCGGCGCGTCCACACGGCGCCATGAGATTGCCCTCTCGCTGGACCGTTTGAACGGTGTGGAGTGGGTGCGAGACGGCGCCATGCAGGTCTTCGCCGGCACCTCGATTGCCAGTGCGCAGGATGCGGCGGAGGCGGCCGGTCACAGCTTGGGGATTGATTTTGGCGCCCGCGGCACCGCCACCATCGGCGGCGCCATTGCCACCAATGCAGGGGGCCTCAGGGTCATCGAAACGGGAATGACGCGGGCCCAGATTCTGGGCCTTGAGGTGGTGCTTGCGGACGGCCGTGTCCTGTCGGAATTGACGCCGATGGTGAAGGTGAATTCAGGCTTTGACCTCAAGCACCTCTTCGTGGGGTCCGAAGGGGCGCTCGGCATCATCACCCGCGCCGTCCTTGCCCTTTCGCCGCTGCGGGCGGGGCTTGCAACGGCCGCCATTGCCCTTCACCGCGCCGACGATGCCCTCCCGGTCCTCACCGCGGCCCGCCGTGCCTTCGGACCGGACCTTGCCGCCTTTGAGGCCATGTGGCCGGACTATGTGACCACCATGAGCGCGCGCACACCCTTCGACTTTCCCTTGCGCGCCCCTTTGTGCCTGATCATCGAGGTGCGCGCGGCCACTGACGAGGGCGCCCGCACCCGCATGGAAGAGTTTTTGGAGGAGAGCGCCCACAAAGGCCTCGTGGCCGATGCCGTCCTTGCCGCGTCCCTGGATCAGGCCCGCACCCTGTGGGCCTTGCGGGACGAGGGGCCAGCCGCCTACGGCACCGCCTTTGCCGCCATCGTCCCGTTCGACGTGTCGGTCCCCTCCGTTCACCTGCATGAGGCGGTGGCGGGCCTGGCGAGAGTGGCCGAGGCCTTTCCGGGCACACACCCCCTCACCTACGGGCACATCGGCGACCAGAACCTTCACTTCGTTGTGGGGCTCGATGCGCCTGACGATGGACTGAAGCGTGCCATTGAAGCCGGCGTCTACGACGTTGTCGCCCGCCTCGATGGGGCCGTCAGCGCCGAGCACGGCATCGGCCAATCCAAGAAGGCCTACCTTCCCCTCACCCGCGGCCCCGTGGCGCTGTCCTTGATGCGCGACCTGAAACACATGTTCGACCCCAAAGGGATCCTGAACCGGGGCCGTGTGGTGGACATCGCCGACGCGTAAAATTTTTTCTTGGCGAAGGCGGAATAAGCGGGCGGCCTCCTCGTTAGCCAGTCAGATCGTCGGAAGCGGCGCGTCACAGCCGCGAGCGACGGTCACTGATTGACATGCATAACTTTGAGGAATTGACCATGAAACGCTTTGTCATTGCCACCGCCGCCCTTGCCACCTTGATGGCGAGCCCTGTCATCGCCCAGTCCAATGACGGGGGCCGCGATGGGGGCCGCGACGCCGGCGGGAACGACCGCTACGGCCTTTACACACGGGTGGACGTTTGCCGCGGGCAGGACTGCTATGGCCGCTATCGCCGCCAGAAGGATCGTTGCGACACCCACAGGGTTCGTAGCGGCGCCGACGCCATCTTCATTCAGCGCAAGTGCCAGGACATCGACTGATGGTCCTGGCTGCGTCGGCCCCTCCTCGGCGGCTTAGCCGGGAACCGGGCCGGCGTGCGCCACCGCTTCTGCTCGTTACTGCACGGCCTGTTTGTCGTCCCCCTCGTCAGACAGGCGCCCTTTGACGGGAACGGTGGTGGCGGCGTCGGAGGGTGCGCTCACGGGCTCGACCGGCTTGCCGCCTCGCCGGTTTCGGTTCGGCACAGGCGGCCAGTCCGGATTGATGAGACCTGCGGAAATCACCAGCTTGGCCGCGTCCTCCACCGACATGTCGAGCACCAGAACGTCACTGCGCGGCACGAACAACAAAAAGCCAGACGTGGGGTTCGGCGTGGTGGGCAGGAACACGGAGATGGCATCATCATCGTTGGGAAGACGGTGGCTGACCTCCCCTTTCGCTTCCGTCGCAATGAAGACCACCGCCCAGAGGCCGCGCCGCGGATACTCGATCAGCCCCGCCTTGCGGAAGGTGTGGCTGCGCTCCGACAGTGCCGTTTCGAAAATCTGCTTCAGCGCGGAATAGACATTCCGGATCAGGGGCATTCTGTTCAAAATGCCTTCGCCGAGCTTGATGATGGTGCGGCCGAAGATGTTGGCGGTCAGAAAGCCGAGCGCCGTCAGCGCGACAATGGCCACCACAAGGCCGATCCCCGGCAGCGGGAACGGCACATAGTTCTCAGGGTTCCAGCGCTGGGGGATCCACGGTTTGACCCAACTGTCCACCCAATTGACGAATGAGGCGGTCAGAAGGACCGTGATCATCAAGGGCGCGGCCACGATGATGCCGGTCAGGAGATAGTTGCGCAGACGGTTCAGGACACGTCTGTGCCGGGTCGGCTTGATCTCCTTGTGATGGTCGTCGTGCATCCTCAGTCTCCGCCTGGCGGACGGGCCATCATAGCCTCATTTGCCCAACATGACCGTCGGGCCACTGGGCGCAATCGACGCGCGTGCGTTTTGCTTGGCCCAGGCGGCAGGGCGCTACTCCACCGTCACCGACTTGGCAAGGTTGCGGGGCTGATCCACGTCCGTCCCGTTCTGCACCGCGGCGTGGTAGGCCAGAAGCTGCATGGGCACGCTCGCCACGATGGGCGAAATGAAGGCGGGCGCATCCGGCAGCACCAGCAGCCTGTCGGGGGTATCGCCCGCCGCCTCGGCCCCTCGCGCATCGGTGACGAGGATGATCCGCCCGCCCCGTGCCGCCACCTCCTCCATGTTGGAGACGGTTTTGGCATAAAGGTCGTCATAAGGGGCAATGACGATGACGGGCACGCTCTCATCCACCAGCGCGATGGGCCCGTGCTTCAACTCCCCCGCCGCATAGCCTTCGGCGTGGATGTAGCTGAGCTCCTTCAGCTTCAACGCCCCTTCAAGGGCAACGGCAAAACTTGTCCCCCGGCCGATGTAAAGGGCGTTCAGCGCAGGGGCCACCTCCTTGGCAAGGGCCTCCACCTCCGCTTCGAGCCGCAACGCTTCTGAGACGAGCCGTGGCGCTTCCGTCAGCGCGTCGATGAAGCCGCGCGCGTCCTCCCGCGACAGCGTCCCCCTGTCGAGCCCCGCCTTGATGGCGGTGGCCGCAAGGGTGGAGAGCTGGCACAAAAACGCCTTGGTGGAGGCAACGCCGATCTCAGGGCCTGCAAGGGTGGGAAGGACCGTGCCTGCCTCACGCGCCATGGTGGATGTGGGAACGTTCACCACCGCCCCCAATGTCTGCCCTGCGGCCTTACAGACCCTGAGGCTTGCAAGGGTGTCGGCCGTTTCACCGGATTGGGAGACGAAGAGGGTGATTTCATCGGCCTCGAGCGGGCGGGCGCGGTAGCGAAACTCCGACGCCACATCAATGTCCACAGGCATGCGGGCGAGCCGCTCGAACCAGCTGCGCGCCACAAGCCCTGCATAGTAGGCGGTGCCGCAAGCGGTGATGGACACACGCCGGTAGGCCGAAAAATCCACGGGGACGGCGCCATCGCGCAGCGCCCCTTCGCCAATGTCCACGTAGTGGCTGAGGGTTCTGGCCACCACTTCCGGCTGCTCGTGGATTTCCTTGGCCATGAAGTGGCGGTAGTTGCCTTTCTCCGCCAGCGAGATCTGGACGGGGACAGGCATGCGCTCACGCTCCACCGTCGCGCCCGTCTGATCGAAAAGGTCCACCTTGTCGGGGGTCAAGATGGCAGCATCCCCCTCATCAAGGTAGATGAGGGTGTCGGCAAAGGGGGCGAGCGCAATGGCGTCCGAGCCCACATAGACCCCCTCAGGCCCAAGGCCGATGGCAAGGGGACTGCCATGGCGCGCGGCCGCCAAAAGGTTCGGCTGCCCGGCAATGGCGACCGCCAGAGCGTAGGCGCCCTCAAGTTCCCCCAAGGTGGCGGTAAAAGCCTCCTTCAACGGCAAACCGGCTGCAAGGTGCTGGGACAACAGGTGGGCGATGACCTCCGAATCGGTCTCGGTCTGAATGTCGGCCCCTTGGGCGCGCAAACGATCCCTCAGCGCCCTAAAGTTTTCGATGATGCCGTTGTGAACCACCGCAACTGGGGCGGCCACATGGGGGTGGGCATTGGCCTCTGTGGGACTGCCGTGGGTCGCCCAGCGGGTGTGGCCGATGCCTGTGGTGCCGGTGAGAGGCGAGCCGACCAGCTTGCGCTCAAGGTTGCGCAGCTTGCCGGCGCTGCGCACCCGTGCCATCGCCCCTGCCCCATCAAGGGTGACGATGCCGGCCGAATCGTAGCCCCGATATTCAAGCCGCTTCAGAGCATCCAAGATCAGCGGCGCAGCCGGCTCCGTCCCGATGACACCCACAATCCCGCACATAAGCACACCCTTCGCAACACACACGTACGGTCGCCGTCAGGCCATGCATGGGGCAGGCCATCAGGCGAGCGCGCCGAAAAACCGCATACGCCATACAAGGGCACAATGTCGGTTCACATGGCGTTACAACGCACCCTCGTCCTTGCCGTCCTTGGGGGTGGCGGTGGGCGAGCGTCCTGGCTTGTTCACTTGTCGCCCCCTTGCAATGGCAAGGGCCTCGTCAGGAACATCCTCGGTGATCACGCTTCCCGTCCCCACAAAGGCTTGCCGCCCGACGGTGACGGGGGCGACGAGTGCGCTGTTGGAGCCGATGAAGGCGCCCGCCTCGATGACGGTCTTGAACTTGTTCTTGCCGTCATAATTGCAGGTGATGGTGCCGGCGCCGATGTTGGCCTTCGCCCCCACCTTTGCATCGCCCACATAGCTGAGGTGGTTGATCTTGCCGCCATCGCCCACCTCAGCGTTCTTCACCTCAACGAAGTTGCCCACCTTGGCTGACGCGCCAAGCACCGTTCCAGGCCGCAGCCGCGCAAACGGGCCCACCACTGCGCCAGTGCCCACAACGCACCCTTCAAGGTGGCTGAAGGCGCGCACGGTAGCCCCCTTGTCCACCCTCACCCCTTCGCCGAAGACGACGTTGGGCTCCACAACCACATCCTCGCCAATCACCGTGTCATGGCTGAAGAAGACGGTTTCTGGTGCCAATAGCGTGGCATGAACAAGGGCCGCGCGCCGGGCCCGCTGTTGGAAGCGCTGTTCCGCCTCGGCCAACTGGGCGCGGTCGTTCACGCCCATGACCTCAGGCTCGTCGGCCATCTCCACCACCATGTTGAAGCCGCGCTCGTGGCCAATGGCCACAAGGTCGGTGAGGTAGTGTTCGCCCTTGGCATTATCGTTGCCGATGGCCTTCAGCGCCGCCAAAGGCTCGCCCGCGCGGATGGCCATGATGCCGGAGTTGCACACCGTGACGCGCTTTTCGTCCTCGCTGGCATCCTTTTCTTCGCGAATGGCGATGAGGTGGCCGCTCGGCTCGCGCAGGATACGGCCGTAGCCTGTGGGGTCGGCGGCATCGAAGGCAAGGACGGCAATGTCCGCCCCGCCCTGGACGCGGGCAAGCATCCTGTCGACGGTTTCGGCGCGCACCAAAGGCGTGTCGCCGAAAAGGACCACGATAGCCTCCACATCGCTTGTGAAAGCGGCCTCGGCGGCAAGGGTGGCGTGGGCGGTGCCAAGCTGTTTGTCCTGGACGAAGACGGCCACTTCAGGGTCCAGCGCCCGCGGCCAGTCGGCGCCGGGGGAGACCACAAGCGCCACCTCCCCCACACCGGCGCCCCGTGCCGCGGCGATCACGTGGGCAACCATTTCCCGCCCTGCCACCTTGTGCATGACCTTGGGGGTGTCGGAGCGCATCCGCGT
>JBCDCF010000148.1:0-7874 GCA_039182345.1 Pseudomonadota bacterium | reverse complement strand
GGTGATGGACCCTGAGGGGTGGGTAACCACAAGGTCGCCGTTGTCGTCGGTGCCGAGCGACCAGTCGTCGCTGTCATCAAGGGCGTCGAGGACGGACTGCCCGTCACCGCCATTGGCCACAACGAAGTCGGCAAGGCCAGGGGTTGCCTCGATCACGTCGGCAGCGTTCAGCACCACCTTGTCGCGGCCGATGCGGAAGTCGACGATCACGTCGTCGCCCTCATTGGCGCGATTGGGGTTGAAGGTGAAGGAATCGCCTGCAGCGCCACCGCGCATGATGTCATCGCCGCGCCCGCCTTCGATGTCGTCACGACCCGAACCGCCAGCGATGGTGTCCTCGCCATTGCCGCCCAAAATGGTGTCTGCGCCCACCTCGCCGCGGAGCCTGTCGCCACTGCCACCGCCGTTGATAAGGTCGTTGCCCAGGCCACCGATGATGTCATCGCTGCCAGTATTGCCACGGAGATCATCATCGCCGCGACCGCCGATCAGTGTATCGTCGCCGGCGCCGCCAATGATCTTGTCGATCCCTGCGAATCCGATGGCCGCATCGTTGCCGTTAAACAATCGAATAACTTCATCACGACCAGTACCAACGGCAAAATCGTCGTCTGCCGTCCCGGCAATAATGCCGTCTTCATCCTCGTCGATGAGAAAGTTCAGACCGTTGTATTCTTCCATCCCGCGCTCCCTGGGTTTGTCTTGAACTTGACCCCAGGTACGCAGCCAAATTTCGCTGGATGACCGATCACAGAGGCGTGATCACAATCTGATTTTTATCAAGTGGCGTCTTCGCCTCTGGTGATGGCCGCAATCCCTGTGCGGGAGACCTCCACCAGACCCACCGAGGTCATCAACCGTACGAAGCGCTCAATGTCGGTGGTGGTGCCGGTGATCTCGAACACGAAGCTTGTGAGCGTCGCGTCGATGGTGCGCGCTTCAAAGGCCTGGGCAAGGCGCAGCGCCTCAAGCCTTTGATCGCTGACGCCGGCCACCTTCACCAGGGCCAGCTCGCGCTCGATGGCATCGCGGTCGTCGGCGGTGAGGTCGGCCACACGGTGGACGGGGACGAGGCGTGCCAACTGGTTCTTGATCTGGTCGATCACCATCGGCGTGCCTGTGGTCACGATGGTGATGCGCGACAGCCCGCGCTCATGCTCTGTTTCAGAAACAGTCAAGGAATCAATGTTGTAGCCGCGGCCTGAAAACAGGCCGATGACGCGGGCAAGGACGCCCGGCTCGTTGTCCACGAGGATGGAGAGGGTGTGGCGCTCCTCCTCCTCCTGCGGCCTAAGGGCCGGAGCGATGGTGATGGCTTGGTTCATGGTGTCACCTGTTGTTCCATGCGCGCGGCAAGGGCGGCTGGACCGCCCTCAAGCCGCAGCGGTTTCAATCGCAGCGTGGTGCCGATAGGACGCAAAAAGGCGGGCACATCAGCGCCCGCCCTCTTGTCTTGCTCACACCAGGGCCCGTGCCTCTGGGTCGAGCGCCACTTCAACCTCTTCCTTCTGCACATCGTCTTCGGCGGCAAGAAGGATCTCGTTGTGCGCCTTGCCCGAGGGGATCATCGGGAAGCAGTTGGTGAGGTTGGCGATGCGGCAGTCCATCACCACAGGCCCCTTGTGCTCGACCATCTCTATGATGGCGTCGTCCAGCTCCGCAGGGTCGCTCACGTGCATGCCCTTCACACCGTAAGCTTCGGCAAGCTTCACGAAGTCCGGCAGCGCCTCTGTGTAGGAGTGGGAGAGGCGGTTGCCATGCATCAACTGCTGCCACTGGCGCACCATGCCCATGTGCTGGTTGTTCATGACGAACACTTTGACAGGCAGCTCGTACTGAACCGCTGTCGACAGCTCCTGAATGTTCATCAGGATCGACGCATCGCCAGCAACGCATAGGACCAGCGAATCAGGGTGCGCCACCTGCACGCCAATGGCCGCAGGAAGGCCGTAGCCCATTGTGCCGAGCCCGCCTGAGGTCATCCAGCGGTTGGGTTTGTCGAACCCGTAGAACTGTGCGGCCCACATCTGATGCTGGCCGACGTCGGTGGTGACGAAGGCATCGCGATCCTTGGTGAGCTCGTAAAGCCGCTCAACGCTTTCCTGCGGCATGATGATTTCAGAGCGCGTGTCGTAGGCGAGGGACTTCTTGCCCCGCCACGCCTCGATCTGACCCCACCAGCCCTTCAGCCGCCCGCGGTCGTGTTGGCCCGATTCGGACCACACGCGCACAAGGTCCTCCAACGCGTGACCGGCATCGGCAATGATCGCAAGGTCCGCCTTGACGTTCTTGTTGATGGAGGACGGGTCGATGTCGATGTGGATCTTGCGCGAGCCAGGCGAGAACGCGTCAAGCCGCCCCGTGATCCGGTCATCAAAGCGCGCGCCGATGCACACCATCAGGTCGCAGCCGTGCATGGCAAGGTTGGCCTCGTAAGTGCCGTGCATCCCAAGCATGCCGAGCCATGACGGGTGGGACGCAGGCAGCGCACCAAGCCCCATCAAGGTGGAGGTGACGGGAAAACCTGTCAGATCGGCCAGTTCACGCAGGAGCTGTGACGCTGCGGGGCCCGAGTTGATGACGCCGCCGCCAGTGTAAAGCACAGGCCTGTCGGCAGCCTTCATCAGCGCGACGGCCTTGCGGATCGCCTCCATGTCAGGCCGCAACTGGGGCTGATAGGTCTTGTGCTTGCCGGCCCGGGGCGGGTTGTAAAGGCCTGTTGCGATCTGCACGTCCTTAGGGATGTCCACCACAACGGGGCCGGGACGGCCTGAGGTCGCCACATAAAACGCCTCGTAAAGGACGCGCGGCAGCTCCTCCACACGGCGCACAAGCCAGTTGTGCTTGGTGCAGGGCCTTGTGATGCCGACGGTGTCACACTCCTGGAAGGCATCGCTGCCGATGAGGTGGGTCGGCACCTGACCGGTGATGCACACCAGAGGGATAGAATCCATCATCGCATCGGTGAGCGCCGTCACAGCGTTGGTGGCACCTGGACCTGAGGTGACCAGCATGACGCCGGGCCTGCCTGACGAGCGGGCATAGCCCTCCGCCATGTGGCCGGCCCCCTGCTCGTGGCGGACCAGGATGTGCTGGATCTCGCTCTGCTGGAAGATCTCGTCATAGATGGGAAGCACAGCGCCGCCCGGATAGCCGAAGATGGTGTCGACGCCGTGGTCTCTCAGCGCCTCGATGACCATTTGCGCGCCGCTCATGCGGCCGTAGTTCCGTTCGTCCATGTTTCGCCTCCCCGGCCCCCGTGCCGGACGTGGTCCTCACCGCCCGCGGGACAGCGGGCAACAAAAAAGGCCCCCGAAGGAGCCTTGTTCCGCGCATCACCGTTCCCGGGCCTGGTCCTCAGACCCCGGTGATGCGCCCCGCTACAATAAGAATACGCCGTGCCAGCACAGTCGTCCCCAATCGAATGCTGGCGAACGCTTATCACGAAGCCTTGCCCCTCGCAACGGCGTTTGTTGCGGCTTGTCTCAAGGCGGGGCAACGCGGCGCCAATGGGCGAACCGGTTGCGCATCCACGTCTCCTGCCGCTTGGCGTACTGCCTGGTCTGGAGAATGGCGGCATCCACCGCCTCCGCGCGGTCCAACCGTCCTTGCGCAAACGCTGTAAGGGGGGCAACGCCGATGGCCTTCATGGCCGGCAAGGTGGGGTCGAGGCCGCGGGCGGCGAGGCGGGCGGCTTCGTCAACGGCGCCGCCGTCCATCATGGCGGCAAACCTTTGGGCAATCCGCTCCCTCAAATCGGCGCGGTCGGGCGTCACCACCACCGCATCCACGGTGTCGTCCAAGGGGAGGATCGGGTCTTCGCGCACCGCCTGCCACGTGGCAAGCGAACGGCCAGTCGCCTCGAAAACCTCAAGCGCCCTGACAATCCTTTGCGGATCGGATGGGCGCAGGCGCGCGGCCATCACAGCGTCCCGTTCGGCAAGGGCCGCGTGGAGTGCCTCCGGCGTGTCCACCTCCTGTCGCGCCCGCCAGTGGGCCCGCACATCATCCGGGATCGCGGGAATGGCCGACAAACCTTCGGTGAGCGCTGCAAAGTAAAGGCCGGTTCCGCCGACAATCACCGGCGGCCGCCCGGCGTCCCGCGAGGCGGCAATGGCAGCCTCCACCTCCAACAGCCAGCGGGCGACGGAGTGACGCTCTGCCGCATCCACATGGCCATAAAGGGCATGGGGCACGGCTTCAATATCCTCAGCCGACGGGCGGGCGGTGAGGATTTCAAGGTCGCGGTAGACCTGCATGGAGTCGGCGTTGATGACCGTTCCGCCGAGGGCCTTTGCGCGGGCCATCGCCAATGCGGACTTGCCGCAGGCGGTGGGACCGGCGATGAGAACGGTCATGGAATTCGTCGTCACCCTTGTCGCCCCGGCAGGCCAAGCACTGGAGCCTGAACGGGTCGCCCCGCTGGTCGCTGCCGTCAAGGCCCATCATGTGGAGCGGCTCGACCGCCGCGCCGCTGACGTGATGGTCAACGCCGACGATGGGGCACGGCTGCGTGCCGACGTCACCCATCACCTCGGCAGCGCGCCCGTCGATGCCATCGTCCAGCCCCTCAAAGGCCGTGCGAAGCGGCTGTTGATGTCGGACATGGACTCCACCCTCATCGGGCAGGAGTGCATTGACGAGCTCGCCGGCGCGCTTGGCCTGAAACCGCAGGTGGCCGCCATCACGGAGCGGGCGATGCGTGGGGAGATCGACTTTGCAACGGCCCTGCGCGAGCGGGTAGGCCTCCTTAAAGGCACGCCGGAATCGGCCATTGCGGACTGCCTGAAAAACGTCGTCACCCTCAATGAAGGCGCTGCAACGTTGATTTCAGCATGCAAACGCCACGGTGTGCGTACGGTGTTGGTGTCAGGGGGTTTCGTGCAATTTGCCGAGCCTATTGCCGCCACCCTTGGCATGGACGCCGCCTTCGCCAACACTTTAAACGCGGAGGGCGGCGTGCTGACGGGGACGGTGGCTGAGCCCATCTTAGGGGCCGACGCCAAGCGCGACAGGCTTCTGCATGAATGCGAAGCCCTCGGCATTGACGTTGCTGATGCCGTGGCGGTGGGCGACGGCGCCAACGATCTCGCCATGGTGGAGCGTGCAGGGCTCGGCGTTGCCTACAAGGCCAAACCGCTATTGCGTGACGGCGCCAACGCTGCGGTGGACCATACCGATCTCACCACGGTGGCCTACGCCATGGGCCTTACGCCCGAAGATGAAACAATTGATGAAGTGTTAGATAAGGCCGACGCAAATCGCCAGAATGAAAAGGAATGACGCCGTGACGGTTACCACGCCCGTGCTGCGTACCTGGAAAGAAGGTGTCCGTTCCATACCGCCCTCCCACTTGACTGTTGTTCGCCAATTCTGGTCGTTGGGCGAATCGTATCAGAACGATGACGTCGTGATCAAGAAAAACTCGCCAGGATCTTCGGATGTTTTTGGAAACCGTTTCCGTCAGAGCGACAACGTCTTGAAACCATTCGAGGTTGCGTGAGCGAGACCACCCATACCGGCGTTGACACCGCTAAACCGGTGTCCACAGGCGCGCGTCAGCGGCCCACAAGCCTTGGTGCACGCCCTGTCAGTGCCGGCGAGGCCATCCCCCTCATCAAGCGATTCTGGCGGGAATACTTGTGGTCTCACCGCAAAATGCTGGCTTTTGTGCTGGTGGCCATCGCCTTCGTGGCGGCAAGCACAAGCCTTTATCCACTGATCATCAACTGGGCGTTCGACGCTTTTGCACAGAAGAGCCCCTGGGCCATCCACACCCTGCCGTGGATTATTCTTGGCGCGTCGCTGGCCAAGGGCGTGTCGCTTTATGTGCAGGTGGCGCTGACCCAGCGTGTCGTCACGCGCACGGAAATGGCCATGCAGGTGCGCCTTTACGGGCATCTCGTCGCCGCAGACCTTGCCCAGGTGGGGGCCGAAACCCCTGCCGCCTGGACGCAGCGCTTCACCACCGACCTCTTGTATGTGCGCCTTGCCCTCACCCGCGTCATTGGCGTTTTGGTGCGCGACGGGCTCACCATCATCTTCCTGTTCGGCACCATGATCTATCTGGACTGGGTGCTGTCGGTGATCGCCCTTGTCATCCTCCCGCTCGCCCTCATCCCGGTCACACGTATTGGCAAACGGCTTCGCCGTGTCTCTCGCTCCACCCAGGAGCAGACGGGCGATATGGCAAGTCTGACAGCCGAAACCTTCGGGGCCGCGCGCGTCGTCAAGACCTACCGGCTTGAGGACTACCTCACCACCCGCGCCGAGGGCGTGTTTGAGAAACTGCGGGCCCTCCGCCTCACCGCAGCCCTCCAAAAAGGCCGCATGGAGCCTGTGCTGGAGGCGTTGGGGGGAGCCGCCGTCACCGTCATCTTGCTTGTGATCGGCTGGCGCATCCTGTCAGGCGACAGCACCATCGGCGAGTTTTCCGGCTTCTTGGGCGCCCTCCTCATTGCCTCCCAGCCCATCCGTGCGCTGGGCAACCTGAACGCTGTGGTGCAGGAAGGGCTGGCGGCGCTCAACCGCTACTACAGCGTCATCGACACCCCCGCGCGCGTCCAGGACAAGGTGGGCGTGCATCCGCCGGCGCAGGCGGTCTTCGCCCGCCCGTCCGTGGCGTTCGAGGACGTCACCTTCGGCTACCGCGATGGTGTGCCGGCACTCCACGGGCTGTCCTTCACGGCACACGCCGGCCAAACGACCGCCTTTGTGGGGCGCAGCGGCGCGGGCAAGTCCACCGTCTTCAATCTCATTCCGCGCCTTTATGATCCCGAAGCGGGGCGGATCATGATTGGCGCCACCGCCATTGCCGACATGCCCCTTGCGGACCTTCGTGCCCATATCGCCGTGGTCTCCCAGGATGTGGTGTTGTTCAACGATACCGTCGGCGCCAACATCGCCCTTGGCCGCGAAGGCGCTGACCAGGCTGCCATCGAGGCGGCCGCGCGCGATGCAGGCGCCCACGACTTCATCATCAAGCACCCCCTTGGCTACGATGCCCCCGTCGGTGAGCGCGGCGGCAACTTCTCAGGCGGCGAACGTCAGAGGATCGCCCTTGCCCGCGCCTTCCTGAAGGACGCGCCGATCCTTCTTTTGGACGAGGCGACGAGCGCCCTTGACGCTGAGTCGGAACACGCCGTGCGCGACGGTCTCGCCCGCCTCAGCCAGGGACGCACGACCCTCGTCATCGCTCACCGGCTGGCAACGGTGCGCGCGGCCGACACCATCCTCGTCCTTGACGCTGGAACACTCGCCGAGCGCGGCACCCACACCGAGCTTGTGGCGAAAGACGGCCTTTACGCCCGGTTCCACCGCCTGCAACTGATCGAGGACTGACTATTCGCGCCGCAGGACGGTCAACAACACGTCCGCACCCACGTTGGAGCGGAAGGCGGCCGTGAGGGCGTCGGGGTCGTAGACAGTCTCCACCCAGTCGGAAAAATCGATGCCTTTCGCCTCGCCCGTTGCCGCGTAGGCATCGATGAAGGCGTCCAGGATCCCGGTCTTGCCCCGCTCGATATGCCCGTACTTGAAGGAGAGCTGGCGTTTGGCCTCCGCCGCAGGACGCCCCTCCACGATGATGAGGTAGAGCGCTGCAGCAAGCCCCGCCCTGTCCGCCCCTGATTTGCAGTGGACGAGGATCGGCACCTCAAGCTGGGGCAACACCGCCATCGCCTCGCGCAGCATCTCCTTGGACGGGGCCGCGCGCGACAGCATCACCAGCCGCTGGAAGATGAGACCGTGGCGCGCACACGCCTCGCGCTCCAACAGGTCGCCGCCGAAGCCATCGGCACGCATCGACAGAACGGTGCGTATGCCATTGCGCGCCGCCCATCCCACATCCGCGGGCGCTGGCTGGGCCGAGCGCC
>JBCDCF010000147.1:0-7875 GCA_039182345.1 Pseudomonadota bacterium | reverse complement strand
CCGAAGGCGCCGTCCTCTCACCCTTCGATGCCTGGCTCCTCACCCGCGGCATGCGCACGCTTCACCTGCGGGTGGAGGCGGCAAGCCGCTCGGCCCTTGCGCTGGCCACGTGGCTGGCGGACCACCCGAAAGTCGCCGCCGTGCGCTATCCTGGCCTTGCCGATCACCCAGGCCACGCCATCGCCAAACGGCAGATGGCGGGGGGGTTCGGCGCGTTGATGTCGTTCGATGTGGCGGGGGGCGGTGAGGAGGCGCTCACCGTTGCGGGGCGGCTGACGCTGATCAAGCGCGCCACATCCCTCGGCGGTGTTGAAAGCTTGATCGAGCACCGTCACTCTGTGGAGCCGGCGTCCTCAGGCATTTCGCCCCATCTCCTGCGCCTTTCGGTGGGGGTTGAAGCGGCGGAGGACCTAAAAGCCGATCTGGACCAAGCGCTGGCCGCCATACCGCCGCGCTGAGGCCACAAGGTGGTGCCGCGGCGCTGTGGGAGAGCGGCCACTGTGTAAGGAGACGACCCATGCCCATCGTGCGCGTCACCATGGCCTCAGGCCGCACGGCACAACAGAAGAAGGCGGCGGCCTTGGCCATCACCGACGCTCTGGTCAAGCACTGCGATGCCCACGCCGACCACGTCTACGTGGTGTTCGACGACATTCCCGCCGACGATTGGACCGTCGGGGGAGAGACCATCACGGAGCGGCGGCGCAAGCGCGGCGAGATTTAAGGCAGTCCCATGCACCGCCCCATCAGCCTGACCCATTGGGGAGCCTTCGCTGCCACCGTGGAGGCGGGCCGGTTCGTGGCCGCAGAGCCTTTGGAAGGCTCCGGCGCCGACCCTGACATGATCAAAGCGCTGCCAAGGCGCACCTACGCGACCACACGCATCGCCTCCCCCCATGTGCGGGCCGGTTTCCTTCGCCATGGCCATCGTGCCGGCGGCGACGGCAGGGGGCGTGAAAGAATGGTCCCCGTGCCGTGGGAGACAGCGCTCCACCTCGCCGCCGGTGAGATTGCCCGGATCCGCGATGCCCACGGGCCGACTGCGCTCTTTGCAGGCTCCTACGGCTGGTCCAGCGCAGGGCGGTTTCACCATGCCCGCACACAGGTGCGCCGCTTCTTCGGGGCCTGCGGCGGCTTTACCGACCAGACCACGAACTATAGCTGGGGCGCTGCACAGGTGATCCTGCCCTATGTGCTGGGCGGTCACGAGGCGGTGTCATCGGCGGCCACCTCCTGGCGGTCCATCGCCGGCAACACCGACGTGCTTGTGGCCTTCGGCGGGCTCAACCCGAAAAACTGGAACGTGACCTCAGGCGGTTCCCTAACCCACGACATGGCCCGCCATGTGGAAGCGGCGGTGGCGAACGGGATGAGGCTCATCGTCATGAGCCCCGATGCGTCGGACATCCCTCCTGGCGTCGACGCCACCCATATGGCGCCAATGCCTGGGACGGACACGGCAATCATGCTTGCCCTTGCCAGGGAGATGGTGGTGCGCGGGCGGGTCGATCGCGCGTTTCTTGACCGCTATACCGAAGGGGCAGAGCGCTTCCTTGCCAGCCTCGAGGGGGCTGAGGACGGTGTGGCCAAAACGCTGGACTGGGCGGCTGCGGTGGCGGACGTGCCTGTGGCAAGCCTTGTGGCCCTCAGCGATGCCATCGAGAGAGGCCGTGTGATGCTCACCGCCTCATGGTCGCTCCAGCGGGCGGTCCATGGCGAACAGACCTATTGGGCGCTGGTGGCGCTGGCCGCCATTTTGGGGCAGATCGGCCTGCCAGGCGGCGGCTTCACCTTCGGCTATGGCTCCATGAACGGTGTGGGGGAGGACTCCCGCAAAGGCTACATCCCAACCCTTGCCACCCTCGGCAATCGCGCAGGCACCGCCATTCCCGTGGCACGCATTGCCGACATGCTGGAAGCGCCTGGCAGCACCATCCCCTTCAACGGGCAGATGGTGACGTTGCCTGACACGCAGCTCATCTACTGGGCTGGCGGTAACCCCTTCCATCACGCCCAGGACCTGTTTCGTCTGGAGCGGCTCTGGGCGCGACCGCAGACCGTCATCGTCAACGAAACCCATTGGACGCCGACGGCGCAGCGGGCAGACATTGTCTTTCCCGCCACCACGAGCGTGGAGCGCAACGATATCGGCGGCACCTCCCGCGACCCCCACGTGGTGTTCATGCCAAAGCTCATCGGTGCGGTGGGCGGCGCGCGCGATGACCATGACATCTTCGCCGACCTTGCCGAGCGCCTTGGCTGCGAGGACGCCTTCACCGAGGGCCGCAGCGAGATGGACTGGCTGCGCCACCTGTGGGGCCAGACCGAGGCGCGCGCTGCGCGCGATGGCATCACCGCCCCGACGTTCGACGACCTGCGCCAGATGAACCTGTGGGCCGTCCCCTTGCCGGAGACCCAAGAGGTCTACCTCGCCCCCTTCAGGAACGATCCTGAAGGTGCCCCCTTGAAGACGCCGAGCGGGCGGATCGAGCTCAGCTCCTCTACGCTCGACGATCTTCAGGATCCTGACATTTTCGCAAGCCCCACCTTTGTGCCGCCGCCCAAGGCCGACAATGGCGAACTCCACCTCCTGACACCGCAGCCGGCCAAGTATTTGCACAGCCAGTTGGCCGAAACTCTCGGTGGTGATCGCCCCACCACACTCACCCTTCACCCGGACGAGGCTGCGGCGCGGGGTCTGGAGGATGGCGCCACCGTTGTGGTCTCCTCACCCACAGGTCAGTGCCTTGCAACGCTCAACATCAGCGAGGGCTGCCGCCAGGGGGTTGCCTTAATGCAAACGGGAGCTTGGTACGCACCGCGCGATGGCGTGGAAAGGAACGGCAATCCCAACGCGGTGACGGTGGACCGTGCCGCATCGCCCCTCTCCCAAGCCAGTGCGGCGCAGACCTGCCTCGTGACACTCAGCCTTCCTGAAGGATGAGACGGGGCTTCCGTAGCGCACTTGCCGCTCAGGTTGGATCAACCTGAGCGAAGAGCAATCGCGCCAGATGTTGGGTGCGAGCAGCGCGGCGGTGGTGCAATGAACGGGACCCTTCCCGATATCCGGGACCGACAATGGTAGGCGGTTGCACACCTTCAGTTCCATGACCACGCGCGCGGTCCGAAACACTCATGCGGCAACTTTTTGCGAGAGTTCAGTACGGTTGCGCACACCCGCACGCCGGAAGATCTTGGCCAGATGGATCTTCACTGTCCCCTCACTGAGGGTGAGGCGCTCGGCAATCTCTCTGTTGGAGAGGCCGTCTTTGACGAGCCGCACAATCTCCATTTGCCGCGTTGTAAGGGCGACGGGGAGAGGCGCCTCGCCCTCATCGGAAGGGGGAAGGCCCAAGGCAGTCCTCAGCCGGGCGCAGGCCTCTCTGGCCAGCTGAAGATCGACGGTCCCTTTCGTGGAGAGCGCTTCGGTCAAAACATCCACCGCCTCCACTAAGGCGGGGCCGTTGGCGGGCGTTGCTGAGGCGGCGACCTCGGCGGCGCGGGCCACATCCATCGCCTGCTCGACCCGCGACAGCGCCTCACGCCGGTCGGTGATGTCGAGCGCGACGCCGTCCCACACCACCGTGCCATCGGACAGCCGCACGGGGTCGCCCAGCGAGCGCACCCACTTGATGCCATCGCCCGCATACACCCGCACCTCCTCATCGAGGGGCTGAAGCCGATCGGCGGAGCGGTTGAGGGCGGCTATGAAGCGGGCCCGGTCATCGCCGTGGATCCAGGCGTGGTCCACCGCTTCGGCCTCCAGCAGGTCTTTCAAGGCAAGGCCGAAGGCGTTTTCCACCGCGGGGCTGACGAATGTGTAGCGAAAGCGGCCATCAGGCGTGCGCAGCCGGCGCATGGCGTGGACGGGGAAGCGGCCCGCAAAGCGCTCGATAAGGCTTTCGCGGCCCGACGCGGCGTGTTGATGAGGCTCAGTCATATTACTTTCGTTATATCATTGACGGGCTCTTAGCAAGATGAAGGACAAAATCGCTTGCGGATTAGACTTAAAGATATACGGTGGTGGCAGAAGGGGGCGGACGATGGACAAAATCATCATCGAAGCGCGGGTGAACGAGCTGGCGCCGCGGGACGAAAACCCCAACGTCCCCTTCCTGCCGCATGAAATCGCCGCCGATGCCAAGGCCTGCTATGAGGCAGGCGCCTCCATCGTGCACTTTCACGGCCGCACCGCCGACGGCGCGCCTGACCATTCTTCAGACCACTACTTGACGACCGTGCGCCTCATCAAAGAGGCAGCGCCCATTCTCATCCACCCCTCCCTCGGCTATGTGGCGAACGATGCGGACGCCCCCACACGCTTTGCCGCCGTGGAGGAGATGATGGCCGACCCTGCCACCCATGTGGACTTTGCGCCCATGGACACAGGCAGCGTGAATGTCGACTGGTGGGACCCCGACGCCAAGCGCTACACAACCACCGATCTCATCTACAAAAACTCCACTGGCACACTGCTCTACTTCGCAGAGCGCATCCGACACCATCGGCTGAAGCCTTATCTCGTGTCGTGGAATGTGAGCTTCACACGGCAGATCGGCGCGCTGATGGACATGGGCGCCATCGACGGCCCTGCCTATGTCTGCTTCTGCCTCACCGATGGCATCATGCTGGCCGGTCATCCAGGCACGCCAGACGGTCTCGACGCGCACTTGATGTTCTTGCCCAAGGGCAAGCCGTTCGTGTGGACGGTGGTGAACTATAAAGGCGATCTTTTTCTTCTGACCGAGAAGATCATCCGCGCAGGCGGTCACATCTCCATCGGCATCGGCGACTTCCCGTATACCGACATGGGGACCCCCACCAATGCCGACGTGGTGGCACGGGTCGCAGAACAGGCGCGCGCCCTTGGCCGCGAGCCTGCCTCTGTTGCCGACACCAGAGACATTCTCGGCCTATCCCAATAACTGCCCGGCACACGGGCCAACACCAAACCAAAACACACCGACGCGGAGGAGCCCTTGATGAAACCTTTGTCCCTTGCTGTAGCCACGGCCGCAGTGGCCCTTGTGGCCGCCCACCCCGCTGCCGCCGAAACCTTTCGCATGCAGACCTTTTTGGGGGCCGGCGCCTCCACCACCAAAGCATTCGAGGCCATGGCCGAAGAGCTTCGCGAAACAACGGGCGGCGAAGTGGACATCACCGTTCTTCCCGGCCGCGCCGTGGTGGGGGCTGCGGAAACCATCGAAGCCATCGAAAATGGTCTTCTGGACGGCCAGTATACGGCGCCCTCTTACTTCGCCGGCAAAGACCCTGCCATGGGCGTTCTTGGGGACACCCTTGCCGCCTACCCCGACAGTGCCACCCGTGACGGTTGGTTCACCGACGGCGGCGGCCTTGAATTGGCGCAGGAGCTTTATGACGGCTACGGCCTGCATTTGATCTGCGCCGTCTACTGGCCGCCGGAGCAAATCCCCTCCACCGTTCCCATCAACACCATTGCTGATCTTGAAGGGTTGAAGATGCGCGCCCCTGGCGGTCTTGCCTCGGACCTGTTGAACCGGGCCGGCGCCTCCCTCGTCAACTTGGGCGTGGGCGAGAGCGTCACGGCCATGGAGACAGGCACGCTCGACGCCACAGATCTTGCCAACATTGCCCTTAACGTTGCCCTTGGCATGCACAACAAGGCGAAATACTCCGTCCTTGCCCGCCACTCCATGGCGGTGACGGAGATGTCGGTGTCCAAAGCCAAGTGGGACGCATTGTCGGACGAGAACAAGGCCGCGTTCGAGGCCGCCTGCAACGAGATGTCGGCCTCCCTCAAGACCACCCTCACCGAGGAGGACGCGGCCGCTGCGCAACAGGCCGCGGACGAGCTTGGCGTCACCATGATCGAGTTCGGCCCTGAAGATGCCGCCAAGTTTCGCGCCATGACCCAGGAGGTGTGGGACGATTGGGGCAGCCGCAGCGACATGGCCGGCAAGATCGTCGCCTCCCACAAGGCCTACCTTCAGTCCCTCGGCCTAGACTAGGCGCGCCTGAGGCCGATCGCCTTGCGCTTCATCGACGCCCTTGCCATTGCCATCGGGAAGGCCCTTGCCTGGGCCTTTCCCGTCATTGCGGTGATGATGGGGTTTGAGGTGGTGGCCCGCTACGCCTTCGCCTCCCCCACCTTCTGGGCGCACGAGATCGCAGGGCTTCTGGCCGCCATCGCCTTCATCTTCGGCGGTGCGTTCGTGATGGCGGAAAAGGCGCACATGCGCGTCACCCTCCTTGTGGAGCGGTTGACGGGGCCCTTTGCCAAGGTCCTGGAACTCTTCAGCCTTTTGTGCGGGGCGGTGTTTCTCACCGGCCTTTCGGTCGCCATGTGGGGCATCTTGCAGCGCGCCGCCTTTCGCTTCGGCCCCGACGGGGTGTGGTCGCCTGAACGCTCGGGCTCGTCCTGGAACACGCCCTCGCCGGCGTTCTTGAAGATCGCCCTTTTCATTGGCGCTGTTCTCTTCCTCCTCGTCGTGGTGCGCCAGATGGTGGGCTTGATCGGCGGGCGGCAGAATGACCGCTGATGGATATCGGCACACTCACCATCGTCATCTTCGCGGCGATGGCGCTGTTGCTTCTTCTTGGGGTGCCGCTCGCCTTCGTGTCGGGCTCCATTGCTGTGGTGCTCGCCTACACGCACTTTGGCACGGGTGGTCTGTTCATCCTCGGCAGCCGCACGGCGGAGCTTTTGTCCTCCTTCGCCCTCGTCGCCGTCCCGATGTTCGTCTTGATGGCCTCCATCCTGGAGCGCACGGGGTTCGCGCGCGATCTTTATGCGGCCATGCAAGTGCTGACGGGGCACTTTCGCGGCGGCGTTCCCGTCATCACCATCGCCATTGCCGTCGTCCTCGGGGCAACGACGGGGATCATCGGCGGGGAGATTGTCCTCCTCGGTCTTGTGGCGCTGCCGCAGATGCTGCGCCTTGGCTACGACAAGCGCCTTGCCGTCGGCACCATCACCGCCGGCGGCTCGCTCGGCACCATGATCCCACCCTCCATCATCCTGATTTTCTACGGGATCACGGCACAGGTCTCCATCTCCTCGCTTTTCCTGGCGACCTTGGTGCCGGGGCTTTTGCTCGCCTCCCTTTATGTGGCCTACATCCTCATCATCTGTCGGCTGCGCCCCCATCTTGCCCCGGCAGCGCCCGACCCGGACACCGATTTGTCGCCGGCGGAAAAGCGCGCGCTCCTGCGCCGTGTCGCGCTGCCTTTGGCCGTGGCGCTCGGCGTTCTGGTGTCGATCTATACGGGGATGGCCTCCATCACCGAAAGTGCGGCCGTCGGCGTCTTGGGCGCCTTCCTTGCCGCGGCTGTGCGGGGGCAGCTCACCTGGGCGGTTCTGTCAGGCGCCGTCATCCAGTCCATGCGCACCTGCGGGATGGTGTTTTGGCTGGTCTTCGGCACCAACGCGCTGGTGGGCATCTACAACCTTTTAGGCGGGATTGCCTTTGCCAAGGCAACACTGTCGGGGGTCTCCACCGACCCCACCATCATCTTATTGGTGATGATTGCCGCCTTCATCGCCCTCGGCTTCTTCATGGATTGGATCGGCATCTTGTTCCTGACGATGCCTGTGTTCCTGCCGGTCCTCACGGGGCTTGGGTACGACCCCATCTGGTTCGGCATCATCTTCAACCTGTCCATGCAGATTGCGTATCTGACGCCCCCCTTCGGCCCGGCGTGCTTTTACTTGAAGGGCGTTGCCCCGCCGGAGGTGACCCTGTCCACCATCTTTGCCGCTCAGTGGCCGTTCATCGCCCTGCAGGTGGTGGCGCTGGCGCTTGTGGCCTCCTTCCCGCAGATCGCCCTTTGGCTGCCGAGGCTCGTTTATGGCTGACCTGAGCCTGCCCCCCGCCCTCCAAGGCTTGCCGGCTG
>JBCDCF010000146.1:0-7900 GCA_039182345.1 Pseudomonadota bacterium | reverse complement strand
CGCGCAGTTCCGCCGTTGTGGTCCCGCCGTCGGCATGACGGAAATGGTCAAGCCGCGACAGGGCAAGGTCGTCGGCCGACTTGTTGAGCGGCGGCAGGGACTGACCCGGCGTCACCGTCTCGGCGCAACGGTGGGCGGTGGCACGGCCGAACACCACAAGATCGATGAGCGAGTTGGAGCCCAGACGGTTCGCACCGTGGACGGACACGCACGCCGCCTCGCCCACAGCCATCAGCCCTGGAACCACCGTGTCGGGGTCGCCGTCCACCTTGGTCAGCACCTCGCCGTGGAAGTTGGTGGGGATGCCGCCCATGTTGTAATGCACCGTCGGCAACACGGGGATCGGCTCGCGCGTCACGTCGACGCCAGCGAAAATCCGCGCGCTCTCTGAGATTCCGGGCAGCCTCTCGTGCAAAATGGCAGGGTCCAGATGCTCAAGATGCAGGTGGATATGGTCCGACTCCTTGCCGACACCGCGCCCTTCGCGGATCTCGATTGTCATGGAGCGTGAGACCACATCGCGCGAGGCAAGGTCCTTCGCGGAGGGGGCATAACGCTCCATGAAGCGCTCGCCGTCCGAGTTGGTGAGGTAGCCGCCTTCGCCGCGCGAACCCTCGGTGATGAGGCAGCCGGCGCCGTAGATTCCGGTGGGGTGGAACTGCACGAACTCCATGTCCTGCAAGGGAAGCCCGGCGCGCAGGACCATGGCATTGCCATCGCCCGTGCAGGTGTGGGCCGAGGTGCAGGAGAAATAGGCGCGGCCGTAACCGCCCGTGGCAAGCACAGTCTTGTGGGCGCGGAAACGGTGGATGGTGCCATCGTCAAGGCACATGGCCATCACACCGCGGCAGGCCCCGTCTTCCATCAGAAGATCGAGGGCAAAGTACTCGATGTAGAACTCGGCTGCGTGCCGCAGGGACTGGCCGTAAAGGGTGTGGAGGATCGCGTGACCGGTCCTGTCGGCCGCGGCACAGGTGCGCTGGGCGGTGCCTTTGCCGTAGTTGGTGGTCATCCCGCCGAAGGGGCGCTGGTAAATCTTGCCCTCCTCGGTGCGCGAGAAGGGGACGCCCCAGTGCTCAAGCTCATACACCGCTTCGGGCGCGTTGCGGCACAGATATTCGATGGCGTCCTGGTCGCCCAGCCAGTCCGACCCTTTGACGGTGTCGTACATGTGCCAGCGCCAGTCATCCTGGCCCATATTGCCGAGCGCTGCGGAAATTCCCCCTTGCGCCGCCACCGTGTGGGAGCGTGTGGGGAAGACCTTGGTGATGCAGGCCGTCCTCAGCCCCGCTTCGGCACAGCCGACCACCGCGCGAAGGCCCGAGCCGCCGGCGCCCACCACCACAACGTCATACTCATGGTCCACCACGTTGTAGGCGGGACCGGTTGCACCATTGGAACCGTTCTGTGCCATCCTCGCTCCCTCCCGTTCAGGCGCCTGCCGCCACCGCGGCCAGCATGATTTTCACGATCGCAAACAGCCCCGCCGCAGCAAGCACAAGCGCGAAGAAGGTGTTCAGGACCAACAGCACAATCCGCGGGCCTTCCGCGTGGACATAGTCTTCGATGACCACCTGTACGCCCAACTTCATGTGGAGGCAGATGGACACGATGGCGAGCGCCAGAGGCACGCCGACGAAGGGGCTGCCGATCATCGCCACAGCTTCAGGATAGGTCTTGCCGGACATGGCGATGGCAACGATGGCTAGGACGATCACCAGGAAGAAATTGGCGAGCGCCGTCATCCTTTGCTGGATGAAGTGCTGTGTGCCTTCCCTGGCCGAGCCTAAATAGCGGATGGATTTCAGCGCGGTCCTGTGACCGCCCCGTAGGGACTTGCCTTGACTGTCGACGGGACTGCGCATCACACCGCCTCCCAGGTGATGACGAAGACCCAGAGCAAAACCGTCAGCGTCACCGAGCCGAACAGGGTCAGCCAGGACATGGTGTAGCGTACGTCACCAAAGCCGCGGCCAGCGTCCCAAATGGCGTGGCGGATGCCCCCCAGCATGTGGTGGATCAACGACCACGAGAAGGCCACCATCACCACCCGCACGACCATCGACCCGAAGAACCAGGACGCATCCGCGTAAGCTTGCGGGCCCGACGCGACGGCGAGGAGGTAGCCCACCACAAGAAGCATCCCGCCCACATTCAAGATCCCGGTGATCCTGTGCAGGATGGACATGACCATCGTCACGATGGGCCGATAGATGGAAAGATGCGGCGACAAAGGCCGTGCCGGCCGTCCGCCCTCTTCCGTGGTGCCTGCGCTCGTCATCGATCTCCCCACCTTGCGATGAGGGTTTCAGTACCCTTTTGCGGCTGCGAAATCAAAGCGGCGGTCGGCCACGCCTGCGCGGACACCGCGTCAGTTCTGCCCACCCCCGGCAACGCCTTCGCCGACACGGGTCAACGTGTAGCCCTTGTTGCGCAACAGCTCCACGAGCCCGTCATCGCCCACCAGATGAAGGCCGCCGACAGCCACCACCGCACCGCCGTCCTCAAGGCCTTCCTGCATGCGCTCCACCATGCGCTGATTGCGCTGGGTCAGCATCACGTTCCACATGGCCTCGGTCATGGTTTCGGCCGCCTCGTCGCCCACATATTCCTGCAGGCCTACCTTGCCGAAGGCCCAAATGGCGCCGAGGTGGCCCGTGCGATAAAGCGTTTGGGTGAGCTGGAAGGTTTCCTCGTCCACCGCCATCGCCAAGGCAAGGCGCACAATGTCGTCGTTGCCGCCAAACTCCGGCGACATCAGCGCATCGAACTGCTCCTGCGTGGTCTCAAGGGCTGTGACCGGCACGTTGTTCTCGCGCGCGATGGCCTCGATGTTGGCGTCAAGACCGGCCCCGCTGGCCGCTTGGCTGAGGGCGCAGGGCGGCACAGACAAGGTCGCAAACAGCATGAACGGGCGCATCTGGTCGGCAAGGGCGAACGGCATGCCGTAGCGGGCAAAGGTCTCTTTCGCCGCCTCGATCTCCGCCTCACTCATCCCGTCGGACAGGCGCGAGCCGTCGTCGCGGAAGACTTTTGCAGGGTCGCTTGCCCACTCAAGCAGCGCCGAATCAAGGGCGGCCTGATCAAGCTCTAGGAACACGCGCGAGGCGTTCTTCACCAAATCGGTGATGACGGGGCCGGGCTCCTCAATGCCCTGGCCGGGCACATGGAAGGTCCCCACAAGGTAGGAGGGCGTCTCCCCTTCGATGCGCCAAAGCCGGCCATGCGCATTGGCAATGCTCGCCGCCTCTTCAATCACCGCCTTCACGTCAGGCAGTGCGAGCATTTCAGCATCGCTCAGCGCCGGCGGCGCACATTGGGCGACGGCCACAGGGGCCCAGAGGAGGCCGAGGCCCGCAAGGAGGCTGCGGCCATGACGGCGCAGGAAGGACCGGGGCCGCACCCGGCGGGCTGGCGAATTCGCGCGCATCCTCAACTCCACACATCCAGCGCGATGGACGCGGCATTTTGGTGTCGAAACGGGGCCTGGTCCATCGTCATAAGGTCAGATCTCATGTTGGGATCGGAGGGAGAAAATCCATGGCCGAACTCATTCTATACGGCGTTCCCCAGAGCAACCTTGTCTGGGCCACGCGCATTGTCGCTGCCGAAAAAGGCATTCACCACCGCCACGAGAGTGCCCTTCCCCACAGCGACACCATCGCCGCCATCAGCCCTTTGGGGAAGATCCCCGCCATGCGGCACGGCTCTGTGGGCATGGCGGAATCCCGCGCCATTGCCGGCTACATCGACAGCGCGTTCGACGGGCCGTCATTGATGCCCAAGGACCCCGAGACGGCGGCCCTTCACGAACAGTGGATCATGCTGGCTTTGACCTCCGTCGACCCGGTTCTCATCCGCCAATACGTGTTTGCGTTCATCTTTCCAGGCACGCCCGACAAGACGCCCGATCAGGCCCGCATCGACTCGGCGATGCCCGCGGTGGAAAAGCAGCTTGACCTCTTGGAGCGCGGCGTTGGCGAAGGTGCGATCCTTCAGGAGGACTTTGCGCTGCCCGATGCCTGGGTCATCCCCATGCTCCACTACATGGCCATACTGCCGCACTGGGCGGGCCTTGCCCCGTCGCGCCCCCATCTTGCCAAAGCGTTGGACCGTGCGTTGGCGCGCCCGAGCGTGACGGCCTCCACGCCGCCACCCCTTGAGGGTGCCTAAAGGCGGCGTGGCCGGCGCGAGGAGGCCCAAGCCGCAAGGGCAGCGCCGCACACGATGAGGACAGCCGCGCCCACCAGCTCGCGCGTTGGCGCGGCAATGCCCACGGCAATCAGTACAGCCGTCGACAGGAGCGGCGCAGCGTAGGAGGCAACGCCCAGCAACTGAATGTCGCCATGCTTGACGCCGACATCCCACACGTAGAACGCGCCGCCCACAGGGCCGAGGCCGAGCGCGACCACCGCCGTCCATTCAAGCGGTGTCTGCGGCCACACCGTCGTCTCCCAGACAAGATGGCACAGGACAGCCAGTGCCGCCGCCAGAAGGCAAAAGCCCGCCACAACGTCGGTGGGCACGGCTCCCACCCGGCGGCTGAGGACGGAGTAGCTGGACCAGATCAACGCGCACGCCCCTGCCGCCGCATAGCCGAGCGCATAGCGCGCATCGAACGCCAGTGACCCGCCTTTGGTGACAATCAGCCCCGCGCCGATCAGCCCCAGCACAGCCCCCACCACATGAAGCGGCCGCAACCGCTCACCCGGCAAAAGACCGGAAAACAACACGATCAACAGGGGCCACAAGTAGGCGATGAGGCTTGCATCCGCCGGCGGCGCGTTCCTAAGCGCGGTGAAGTAGAAAAAGTGGTAGCCGAAGATGCCACCCACCCCCAGCGCCCACACCCTCGCCGGCTGGGCGAAGGCGCGCACCAAGGACCCGCCGCGGGTCAGGATCACCGCAACACCCACCGCGCCGCCAATGCCAAAACAGAGCGCCGACAAGAGGAACGGCGGCACCGCGCCCGACCCAACCGTAAACAGCGCCAAAAGCGCCCAGGAAAGGATCGCGAGGAAGCCGATGCCCGTTGCAGCTGGGCGCGACAGCCCCCGCGCGGCGTGAACGGCTCCGCTCATCGTCCCGCTGGCAAGGAGCCGGTCTTCTCCCAGGCGAGCGCGTCCTCGAGGCGGTCGTCGCCCCAGAAGAGTTCGCCATCGCTGGTCTCAAAGCTCGGCGCGCCGAAGATCCCCACCTCTCTGGCCCGCGCCACGTTGTCGAAAAGGGCTTGCTTGACGGCACTGTCCTTTGTGCTTGCGACCACGGCGTCGGCATCAAGACCTGCGTCCCTGGCAGCGTCAGCAATCACCGCAGGGTCGGCAATGTCGCGGTTGCGGCCAAAGCTTTGGGTAAAAATCGCCCGGGTGAGCGCTGGCCTGTTCGCTTCGGACACGGCAATGGCGGCGCGGCAGGCGGCAACGCTGCGCTGGGGGAAGACGTCGGGCTTGAAGAAGTCGACCCCGCGGCTTTCGGCCCTGCGCTTAATGTCGCGCCACATGTACGCCGCTTTTGATGGCGCGACGAGGTTGGGCGAGCCGTCATAGCCCGCGTCCTGGAAGATCGGCCCCAGCAGGAACGGCCGCCAGGTGGCCGCAACGCCCGCCTTACGCGCCGCCTCTTCGAATCGCATGGCGGTAAGGTAGGAGTAGCTGGAGGCAAAGTCGTACCAAAAAGTCAGCGCCATAAAGCCTCCGCATTCGCCAGGGACACACCGCCAGCCGGGCCTTCTCGCCGCACCATTGACCTGAAGCGGCGCGGTGCGCAACGTCATCTCCAATCAGATGAGGTGACCCATGCGATACGCTGTGTTGGCGGCGATCGGAGTTGTTTGTGCGTCCACGGCCGCCCCACCGACAACGGCCCGGGCCGACGCCACGCGCGCGGCCATTATCGATGCGGCGTGGGACGTGCGGCCCTACCTTGACGGTTTGAAGGCCAACGGCGTTCTGGTTGTGGGCCGCTACCTTGCCCGCTGCCCACAGCCTGAGCGCCACATTCCCGAAAAGCGGCTGATCGACCAAGGCCCCATCACCGACCGCAACAGCGAGGTCCGCCGCATCCTTGGCGCCGGCATGGCGATCCTGTCCATCTACCAATACAACAACGATTCCAAGAACAAGTTTCTCGGCAAGGACAGGGACGGCAATCCTTTGAAGGATGGCGCCTGCCAGCCCACACGCCAATCGCGCACCCCCACGCAGGAGGCAGCGCTCGACGCCCGTGCGGCGGTGAGCCAGGCGCGCGCCCTCGGCCAGCCCCGCGGCTCGGCCATCTATTTCGGCGTCGACATTGCGTTTTCGGCGAACGACACCACCACCCGCCGCGCCATGGTCGCCTACTTCAAAGAGGTGCGGCGAATTCTGAGGCGCGGCCGCTTTCGCCTCGGTGCCTACGGCAATGGCGATGCCCTTGAGATTTTGGAGCGCGAAGGGTTGATCGACTATGCGTGGATTTCCGCCTCGCGCGCGTTCCCAGGGTCAACGCGCTACCACAATTCGGGCAAGTGGCACCTGTTCCAGAACCGTGTGAATCTTGAGTGGTTTACGGGCTCGCCTGGCGCCTGCCGCCGGGGCCTGCCCCTCGACACCAACGTCAAGAACATCCGCTTTGCCGACACGCCTTTGGGGTTCTGGCGCCGCGACGGGGTGATCTTGCTGCCGCCCCAGCGCACCAAGGCCGTCTTCGATTCCCGCCGCTTTGCCTGTGACGGCAAGTCACTCATCCGAAGGACCGCCTCGTCAGGGACGGGGGATCTGGCAAGCCGCAACAGGATCTGCCGCAACGGGCGCACCGTTCGACAGCGCGACACCGTCGATTTTGCCAACACCGCCCGTCTTGGCCGCCGCCAAGGCTCCGTGGTGGAGATCGACTATGACGAGGACGGCACGTTCGACGGGTGGACGGCCGCCTCGAACCTCACACCGCATTTCGGTGTGAAGCCTGAGTGGGTGTTCCGCAAGGCAACGCGCGAGCGCACCACCTGTCCGTAGCCGCGGCGCGGTTGGCGGAACAGGGGCCGGACGTGGACGAACGTGCGGCCCCACCCGCGCGGTCCGGTTCAAAACCGAGCGGACGCTGCTTTAGACGAGTTCGAACAGCACGATGTCATTGCCGATGTTTGCAAGGGTGGCGTTGTTGACGATCAGCGTTTCGCCGCCATCGAAGTCGAAGCGCACGCCGCCCGTTGCCATCTCACGGCCGAAGGACAGGACCTCGCCAATGGAGGCGAAGCCGAAATCGGAGAGGTCGATGATGTCGACATCGTCCTGAAAGTCCTTGAAGCGGTCGGTGCCGTCACCGTGGCGGAAGATCAGGCGATCCTCACCCTCGCCGCCGAACACCACATCGTTGCCGCGGCTGCCGATCAAGACGTCATCGTCAACGCCGCCGGATAGGACATCATCGTCCCCACCGCCGTCCAGAGTGTCGCGCCCCTCCGTGCCGCGCAGAAGGTCCTTCCCGCCACCGCCGAACAATTGATCGTTGCCGGCCTGGCCCAAAAGGCGGTCTCCCTCGGCGCCACCGAACAGCCAATCGTCGCCCTGACCGCCGCGCAACTCGTCATGGCCTTGGCCGCCTGAGAGGGAATCGTTGCCACCGCCGCCCATGACGAGGTCTTGGTCGGCATTGCCTGTGATGGTGTCGTTGCCGGCGCCGCCGCCCAAGGTGTCGTCACCGGCGCCACCCTTCATCCAGTCGTCACCGCCGTCGCCGCGCACATCGTCGACGCCGGCATTGCCGAACAGTGAGTCCGCGTCGCTGCCGCCCCAGATGTTGTCGTTGCCGCCGCCGCCGACAATCTCATCGGCGCCGCTGCCTCCATCCAGGGAATCATCGCCTCCGCCGCCTGCGATGGTGTCGTTACCGTCGTCGCCGGCGAGAAGGTCGGCCCCGCCAT
>JBCDCF010000145.1:0-7922 GCA_039182345.1 Pseudomonadota bacterium | reverse complement strand
GCCGGCCCCGCAGGCGCTATCCCTCTGGAGAACGCCTACCTCGCAGGAACCGCCCTCGCGGATGCCGCCGCATCGGCCCTCACTGGAGAGCGTCCAAGCGTTTAGGCAATGAGGCCCTGGTGTGAGGGGAATTGCGCACCGCCGGGCCATAACGCGCATCCATGCGGATGCTACGTGTACTAGGTGGGCTACACCACACGGCGCAACCGCAAGCGGGTGATCCTGTTGCGCTCGCGCTCGGCCACCTCGAAGCGCACACCGTGGAAGGTGAAGGCCTGATCCACCTCTGGGATCATCTGGGCTTCGTGGATGACAAGGCCTGCCGCCGTCGTGGCCTCTTCGTCTGGCAGATCCCAATCCAGCGCACGGTTAAGGTCGCGGATGCTCACCGACCCATCCACCAGCACGGAACCGTCGGCCTGTGCGGCAACGCCTTCCACCACAACATCGTACTCGTCTTCGATTTCGCCGACGATCTCTTCCAAAATGTCTTCAAGGGTGACGAGGCCCATCACCTCGCCGTACTCGTCCACCACCACCGCAAAGTGGGTCTTGCGCTTCAGGAAGGCGTTGAGCTGGTCCTGAAGGCTTGTGGTGTCGGGCACGAACCAGGGTGGGTTGGCCACTGCCACCACATCGATGGTGTTGGTTTTCCCGCCGGCGGCCTGGACGGCGCGCAACAGATCCTTGGCGTGGAGAACGCCCACGAGGTTGTCGGTCTCCCCGCGCCAAAGGGGCATGCGGGTGTAAGGGGAGGCAAGGGCTTCGGAGACGATCTGCTCTGGCGGGTCGTCCGCGTTCAGCATCCTCATGCGCGTGCGGTGGACCATCACGTCCGACACTTCCAAATCGGCAAGGTCGAGGAGGGCGCCAAGACGGTCGCGGTCGTGCTTGTGAAGGCCCCCTTCAGCGTGCTGCAGGTCCACCTGGCCGCGGATCTCATCGCGCGCTGACTGGACGGTGCTTTCGTCAGCATCCACGCCGAACACCCGCAGGATCAGACGGACGATCCTTTGCACCATCGCCGTCACTGGCGAGAACAGGACCACAATCACCCGCACGAACGGGGACACGGTGACCGCAAAGCCTTCAGGCCGCAGGATCGCCAGCGTCTTCGGCAAGACCTCCGAGAAGATCAGCACCAGCGTTGTCATGATGATGGTGGCGTAGACCACCGCCGCCTCGCCAAACAATTTTAGCAGCGCCGTCGTCGCAAGGGACGAGGCGAGGATGTTGACAAGGTTGTTGCCCACCAAAAGGGCGCCGATCAGCCGCTCGCGCGACTGGATCAGCCGCGCGGCAATCCCGGCGCGCCGACTGCCTTGCTTTTCAAGCTGCATCAACCGTGCGCGGGAGGCGGCGGTGAGCGCCGTCTCAGAGCCGGAGAAGAATCCGGACATGCAAAGGAGCACCAAGATGGCTCCCACGGTCAGCCAAAGACCCAGATCACTCATGATGTTGCTATGCAGGCACGGGCGTCAGTGTGGCGTACGGGCCAACAGATGGCGCGCTCGCGCTCCTTGACGAGCCCACCGCGACAGGTTGGGACGGATCAGGATCGTTCATCAGGGCGCCAAACCTTCCCCTTCGAGGAAGGCATGGAGCGCCTCAGGGTCGACGCCGTTGGAGACGAACGCCTCCCCAATGCCGCGCACCAGGACGAAGCGGATGATGGCGTTGGACACCTTCTTGTCTTGCTCCATGGCCGAAACCAGACCTTTGATGGTGAGCGTCACGGGCAGCGCCTGGAAGGTGGTGGGAAGGCCCACCGCCTCAAGATGGCGCGTAACTCGCTCCGCATCGTCCTGGGCGCACAAACCGAGCGCCACGGAAAAGCGGAACGCAAGGCACAGGCCAAGACCCACCGCCTCGCCATGGACAATGCGCCCGTCGTACCCCGCGCACTGTTCGATGGCGTGGGCGAATGTGTGACCAAGATTGAGAAGGGCGCGCCGATCCGCCTCCCGCTCGTCCTCGGCCACAATGCGGGCCTTCGCGGCAACGGCGGTGGCGATGGAGCGGGCAATGTCCTTGCGCGGCGCCTCTGCCCCAAGGGCCGACAGGCGCGCAAAGAACGGCACATCCCCAATCAGCGCGATCTTGATGATTTCGGCATAGCCGGCGCGGATGTGACGGTCGGGAAGCGTTGTAAGGGCATCAAGGTCGCACAGGACGAGGGACGGCTGGTGGAAGGCGCCCACAAGGTTCTTGCCGTGGCGCGTGTTGATGCCGGTCTTGCCGCCAACGGCTGAATCCACCTGCGCCAACAGCGTTGTCGGCACCTGGACGAAGGGCATGCCGCGTCGGCTGACAGCGGCCGCAAAGCCTGCAAGATCGCCGACAACGCCGCCGCCGAGGGCTACCACCACATCGTCGCGTTCAAGCTGCGCGTCGAGGATGGCGTCCACCACCTGAAACAGCGTCTGTGGCGATTTGGAGCCTTCCCCCTCGGCCACCGCCATGTGGTGGCACGCAAATCCTGATCCCTCCATCACCCGCATGAGCCGTGCCAGGTAGCGCGGCCCCACTGCCGTGTCGGTCACAATCAACGCCCGCCTTGGCTTGGCCACACGGGCAATCAAAGCGCCGGCAACGCCCATCAGGCCGTGGCCGATCAACACCTCATAGCTGCGATCGCCCAGCGGGACGGCGACCGTCAGGGGCGGCTCGTCCAGGGGCTGCGCGGCGCCATCAGGGGATGCGGTGGTGTCGGTGAGGGAGGTCATGGGTGGTCAGTCTTCATGGCGCCGTCAGTGGGTGCGGCGTGGGAGGGGTCTGTTGCGGTGGTGTGGGCAGGGTCGGCGTTTTCCCCGGCCACCAGTTCGGCAAGGGCGCGCACAATATCATCCACCACACGGTCGTGCGGGCCTGAGGAGGAGGTGACCTTCACTTTGGCAAGGGCGAACACAGGGTCGCGCGCTGCACGCAGCTCCATCAGCTTTGCGCCGGGGTCCACACCGTTGAAGAGGGGCCTGTGGCTGCGTCGTGCCACCCGCGCCAACAACACGGAGGAGGGCGCGTCGAGCCAGATGGAAATGCCGTTCTCGGCAATGGCCTCACGGGTTTCTTCGGCCATGAACGCACCGCCCCCGGTGGCAAGGACTTGGGGCCCCTTGCGCAACAGCCGCGCAATCACCCGCCGCTCGCCTGCGCGGAACGCCGGTTCGCCATCGCGCTGGAAAATCTCGGCAATGCTCATCCCCGCCGCACGCTCGATCTCACCGTCCGCATCGGCGAACTTGAGGCCGAGGCGCGCAGCAAGGCGCTTGCCCACCGTGGACTTGCCGGCTCCAGGCAGCCCCACCAGTACGAGCGTGCGTCTGCCAAGGCCGCTTTTGATGCGCACCAGCTCCTGACGATCCTGCCGTGTTGCGGCCTGTCCCATGCCACTCCCTTGCCCCGGTGCACCACACTGAGCGCCGCGTCCGTGCATCATCGGCGGATCGCACCGGTCCAGGCAACCCGTCTTGCCGGCACGCCCCCCAGGCTGAACGCGCGCATCAGCGCCACCCGGCTTACCAAGTGGAAACGAACCCATGCCACTGTGGTTCGGTTGCAAGGGTCGGAGCGTGTGGCGTGAGCGTCCATATCGATGCGTTTTTGGAGATGATGGCGGTGGAAAAGGCCGCCTCGCAGCACACGCTTGACGCCTACCGCCGCGATTTGTCCCTCTTTGCCGACCATTGCAAGGCGCGCGCCACAGATCCGTCCGTTGCGGGGGAGGGGGATGTGGCCGCATTCGCCCGCGCCCTTGCCGACAGGGGCGAGGCGAACGCCACACAAAACAGGCGCTTGTCGGCCGTGCGCCGTTTCGTACGCTACCTTTACGCCGAAGGCCTGCGGGACGACGACCCTGCCGCCAAGGTGGGCGGACCCAAGAAAACGCGCCCCTTGCCAAAAATCCTCACCATGGATGAGGTGGACAGGCTCTTGCGCACCGCTGAGGCGGCGGCCGACAAAAGCCCCTTCGATGCCCGCCGGTCCGCCCTGATGGAGATCCTTTATGCGGCAGGGCTCAGGGTGTCAGAGCTCGTCACCTTGTCCGATCGCGCCATTGCCGACGGCGCAGCCGCCCTCATCGTGCGCGGCAAAGGCGGGCGGGAACGCCTTGCCCCTTTGACGGAGGCTGCCGTCAACGCCGTTGCCCGTTACCAAAGGCTTCGAGGGCCCTCTCCCAACCGGTACCTGTTTCCTGCGCCCGGCCGCGACGGACACCTGACGCGCCAGGTGTTTGGGCGTGAGTTGAAGCGCCTTGCCGCCCTCGCCGGGCTCTCCCCTGCGAAAGTTTCCCCCCACGTTCTGCGCCACGCCTTTGCCACCCATTTGGTGCAGAACGGGGCTGATCTGAGGGTCGTTCAGACGCTTCTGGGCCACCAGGACATTGCCACGACCGAGATCTACACCCACTTGCAGCATGAGCACCTGACGCAAGTGCTGGTGGATTGCCACCCCTTGGCCCAAGTCAACCGTCCTTGACAGGACCGGTGGTCTCTCCCCAGGGTCCGCGCCACCAGCTTTTCCCCTCACGCCACAGTCGGACCCATGCGCACCTTCCTCGATTTTGAAAAGCCTGTTGCCGATGTCATGGGCAAGATCGAGGAACTGCGTGCCCTTGGCGACGGCTCGGCATTGGATGGCGGCGACGAGATCGCCAAGCTCGAGGACAAGGCCGAGAAGGCGCTGGCAGACCTTTATGCCAAGCTCACCCCCTGGCAGAAGACGCTTGTGGCCCGCCATCCCGACCGGCCTCACGCCTCCCACTATATCAACGCCTTGGTGGACGAGTTCACCCCTTTGGCGGGGGATCGCTCCTTTGGTGAAGACGCGGCGATCATTGCCGGGGTGGGCCGTTTCAGGGACCGCTCCGTTGCCGTCCTCGGCACCGAACGGGGGGCGGACACGGAAAGCCGCCTGAAGCACAATTTCGGCATGGCGCGGCCGGAAGGCTATCGCAAAGCCAAGCGCATCATGGAGCTTGCCGAGCGGTTCCGCCTTCCCGTCGTCACCTTGATCGATACCGCAGGCGCCTATCCAGGCATCGGCGCTGAAGAGCGCGGCCAGGCCGAGGCCATCGCCCGCTCCACCGAGATGGCGCTGACAATGACGGTCCCGTCCATTGCCGTCATCATTGGGGAGGGAGGCTCTGGTGGTGCGCTCGCCCTTGCCACGGCAAACCGCGTCTTGATGCTGGAGCACGCCATCTACTCCGTCATCTCTCCTGAAGGGGCCGCTTCCATCTTGTGGCGGGACTCCACACGCGCCTCCGATGCGGCCGCGAACCTAAAAATTACCGCGCACGATCTTTTGAAGCTTGGGGTGATCGACACCTTGATCGAGGAACCTCTCGGCGGTGCCCACCGCGACCCCGACGCGACCCTTGCCAAGGTGTCCGACGCCATCGAGGAAAACTTGGCGGCTTTGGCGGACATCGCCCCCCAAGACCTCAAGTCTCAAAGGGCGGAACGCTTCCTTGCCATTGGCAGAAATCTTGACGTTTGAGGTTGACCGTGACCTTCAGCGCACACTCGAAAGAATGTGAAGAGCAAGCTGCCCACAAGCCAAGTTGACGATTTGTAAACGGCCCCCGCACAGGTTACACCGATGAAAGGGTGGCGCCGCCACCAGAGAAGGGATCGCGGGACAAACGCATGATGCGCACCTCCTCAGAGACCAACCATTTGAAGGCCGAAGTGCCGGCGCGCCGCACCGCGAAGGTGACGGCGCCGACGGTGCATCGCCTGCGCAGGATTGCGTTGAGGGCCGCAGTGCCTTTGGGCGCGCTCGTCCTTGCCGGCTGCCAGGTGAGCGAGTTGTCCACCGCCGCCCACCTTGCCCCCGTCCCCAACAGCGTTCAGCGCAAGATCGAGCGGATGGGGATGACCACGCGCTCCCCCATCCTTGTGCGCATCTTCAAGGAAGAGAACCTTCTTGAGGTGTGGAAGCGCGACCGTTCGGGCCGCTACGCCCTCTTGAAAGAGTACGAGATCTGCGCCTGGTCGGGCGAACTGGGGCCGAAGTTCAAAGAGGGCGACCGTCAGGCGCCGGAGGGCTTTTACTTCGTCGGGCCCGGCCAGATGAACCCCAACTCCAGCTATCACCTGGCCTTCAATATCGGCTTCCCCAACCCGTTCGACCGCAGCCACAACCGCACAGGCTCGCACCTTATGGTGCACGGCGACTGCTCGTCCCGCGGCTGCTACGCCATGGAAGACGAGAACATTGAAGAGATTTACGCGCTTGCGCGTGAGGCATTCCGTGGCGGCCAGCCCGCCTTCCAGGTGCACGCCTTCCCGTTCAAGATGACGCCTGAGAACATGGCGCGTCACCACGACCACAAGCACTTCGCCTTCTGGGAGATGCTGAAGGAAGGGTACGACCACTTCGAGGTGTCCCGCCAGGCCCCGAAGATTGACGTGTGCGAGCGCCGTTACGTCTTCAATGCGCGGCCCAATGGTGGTTCCTTCCAGGCCAGTGCCTCGTGCCCCGCCTACACCGTTCAGCCCGGGATCGAGCGTCTGGTGGCCGAAAAGCGCACGCGGGACATGGAAAAGCGCAAGATCGCCATTGCACGGTCCATGAACCGCGAACAGCGCAAGGAGCGTTGGGAAGAGCGCGAGAAGGCCATTGCCACCTTCTTCGACCGCAGCCGTTCGGGCGAGGCCGACGCAACGCCTGAAGCCTCGACCGAAGCCGCTCCCGCGACGGCTCCCGTTGCCGTCGCCGCCACCACCGCATCAGGCGCCGTTCCCGTGCCGCGCCGCGCGCCAAGGGCCACGGCAACGGCCTCTGCAAGCCCGCGCACGGCTGAGCGCTCAGGCGGCATCCGCTGGAATCCGTTCGGCCGCCGCAAGGATGAGCCGGTCGCGTCCGTGGCCGCCGTGGCGCCGCCTGCACCAGAGCCCCAAGCCGCAGCGCCGGCGCCTCGCACCACAGCAGCGCCAGCGCCCCGCACCACGACAGCGCCTGCCCCTGCCGCCCCGGTCGCCTCCACCGCTGCGACCAACCTGCCAGGCGTGCGCCCCGTGCAATCAGAGCCCACCGCCCAGCCGGAGCCGGACGTCTCCGACACCGCGCTCGGTTTCCAACCCCGTGAGGATGAAAAGAACGGCTTCTTCTCATCCGTTGCCAAAGGCAGCCAGGGGTTGATGCGCCGGGCCGGAAACCTCTTCAACTGACCGATGGATCGTCGCGCCACCCTTCCTAAGGGTTGGCGCGCTCCCTCTGTGCGCCTTGCGCCTACCGCTGTCGTGAGCTTTGTGCCGGTATGACGGTCGAAGCCTACATCGCCTTCCTCGCCACTGTGGCGGTCCTGGTGATGGTGCCCGGCCCGGTCATTGGCCTCGTGGTGGCCTTGGGCGGCACCCGCGGGCGCGGTGCGGCGCTGGCGGCAACGGCGGGGGCCAGTGTGTCCATCGCCTTGCAACTGTCAGCGGCCGCGTTCGGCCTTGCCTCGATCATGAGCCTTCTGGGCGACCTGTTTGAGGTGTTGCGCTGGCTTGCCGCCGCCTACCTCCTCTACCTTGCCGTCACCTTGTGGCGCGCCCCTGTGACAGGGCCTGAAGACAGCGTCCTCCCCACAGGCCGCAAAGCCTTCTTTCAGGGATTCTTCGTCTCCTCCACCAACCCGAAAAGCCTTGTGTTCTTTGCTGCCTTCTTCCCCCAGTTCATCGACGCGTCGGGCTCGGTGAGCGGGCAGCTCCTCATTCTCACCGTCACCTTCCAGGTGGTGTTCACCACGGGTGTCGCCATCTACGGCCTTGCGGCGGCCCGCCTCGGTGGATGGGTGGCCTCAAAGTCGGTGACACGGGTGCGCAACAAACTCCTCGCCACCCTCCTTGGAGGCTCCGCCGTCGCCCTTGCGATGATGAAGCGTTAACGCGCCGCTCGCTCACCCGCGCCAGCGTTCGAAGACACAGGCGCTC